>NZ_QFRV01000008.1:0-100564 GCF_004136805.1 Enterobacter cloacae complex sp. GF14B | reverse complement strand
CAGGCACCGGCGGCAGCGGCGTGGCACGAACGTCCTCCTCCGCTGACTGATTTTCAGGGCGGATCCAGCGATCAAGCTGCGTCAGTTGGTCCGCAAAGCTGCCTTTCTCCTGCGGATTTAGGCCGTACTGCAAGGCGCGGGTAGAGAGCGGCAGACCGCCGGGCGCTTTGCCAACGCCCAGATCAACCCGGCCCGGCGCAATGGCGGCCAGTACGTTAAAATTTTCGGCGACTTTGTAGGGGCTGTAATGTTGCAGCATGACGCCGCCTGAGCCCACGCGAATACGCTTTGTTTGCCCGAGGATCCAGGCAATAAGCAGCTCCGGCGAGGGGCTGGCAAGCTGCGGGGTATTGTGGTGTTCGGCAATCCAGAAGCGGTGATAACCCAGCGTTTCTGCCTGCTGCGCCAGTGCTAAGGTTCGCGCCAGCGCATCGGCGGCTGTTTCGTGTTCTGCGACGGGGCTTTTATCCAGAATGCTGATTCGCCATGACATGTTGCGTTCTCGTTTGACTTAACATGTCGTCATTATTAAAGGCGGATTTCACCTCTGAGAAACAATTAATTTACATTTGGATTGCCGGAAAACGGCAATAGAGAGTCTGTCATCGGCGTGATTTAAGCGAGGCAATGAGTCTTTCGGCATCCTGCCGTCGGGTAATGCGGAGAAAGCGAATGTGTTTGTACTGCGGGTTTTGCATATCCGCTTGATAGCGTTTGCGGTTGCTGCGCCAGGTTTTGATCGTCCAGATGATAATAGAGTCCTTGCTAAGGAACGACCGACGAAAGCTTTCGCGGTTCCCCGTGCCGGGCCAGAGCTCCTGTTTGTGCCAGGCGCGTCTGGAGGCCCGCGTCACCACTTGCCAGAGCGTGCGGATAAACCCACGATCTATCCACACCACCAGATCGACGTCGCGCCACTTAACGTCGCGTGTGCGGTTGTAATTCCCGTCCAGGACCCAGTCAGGCGAGGCGGCGAGCGCTTTTTCCAGGGTTGCAAGAAACTCATCGTCCGGTGTTCCCTGCCAGTTCGCTCGCCAGTAAAGCCTGTCCATCTCAATGTAAGGGATAGCCAGCGCCTCCGCGATTCGCCTGCCAAACGTGCTTTTCCCACTTCCGCTGGTACCTATGATATTGATTTTCACCGTTCCGCCTGCAAATGCTGAAGAAAACGGATCGAATCATAACGTTAATAATTTGTTTACGAAACGCCAGACTACTCGTTCGGATACTGCTCGTCGGTGACCTTCTCCAGCCACGCCACCGGACTCCCGTCGACCGCTTCTGCGATGGCGATATGGGTCATCGCCGTCTGCGCGCTTGCGCCGTGCCAGTGCTTCACGCCGGGTGGGATCCAGGCGATATCCCCCTGATTCAGCGGTTCCGCCTCTTTCCCCCACTCCTGTAACCAGCCGCGCCCCTGCGTCACGATCAGCGTTTGTCCAAGAGGATGCGTATGCCAGGCGGTACGTGCGCCGGGTTCAAAGGTGACGGTCGCGCCACCGACTTTTGCCGGTTCAGTCGCCTGGAAAGGCGCGTCAATGCGCACGCTGCCGGTAAACCAGGCCTCTGGACCCTGAACGGAAGGTAACGAACCGCTACGGATAATTTTCATGATTTACTCCTCGTTTGCTGTTGCGTTAACAGTAGCGTAAAGCCATGGGGAGCATTAGAGTGCATAATCAGAAAGGAACCATGAGTTCAATTCATAAATCGAGTAAGCCGCCATGTTAAAAGACAACTTCAACGATCTGCTTTCCTTTATGGTCGTCGCCCGGGAGCGCAGCTTTACCCGCGCCGCGGCGCAGCTTGGGGTATCTCAGTCGGCACTCAGCCACGCAATGCGCAAGCTGGAAGCGAGGCTGGAAGTCCGTCTGTTAACCCGCACCACCCGTAGCGTGGCCCCTACCGAGGCCGGCGAGCAACTCTTTAGGCGCTTAAGCCCCCATCTGCTGGAGATCGAGCAGGAACTCACCGCGTTGCGTGATACCCGCGACAGACCTGCCGGGAATATTCGCCTTAACGCCGGGGAACACGCCATGTCTAAGGTGCTGTGGCCTGTGCTTAAACCCTTTATGGCGCAGTATCCTGACATCAACGTTGAAGTCACGGTGGACAATGGGCTGACTGATATTGTCGATGGCCGCTTTGACGCGGGGGTGCGTCTGGGTGAGCAGGTGGCGAAAGATATGATTGCGGTACGTATTGCGCCGGACATGCGCATGGCGGTTGTCGGGTCAGCAGAGTATTTGCAACGTTTCGGCATACCGAAAACGCCGGAGCAGCTCGATCAGCACCGCTGCATTAATATGCGCCTGCCCACACGCGGCGGATTATATGCCTGGGAATTTGAACGGGACGGACGTGAGCTGCGCGTGCGGGTTGACGGCCAGCTGATCCTAAACAGCCTGCCGCAGCGCATCGATGCCGCCGAAAACGGTCTGGGGCTGGCGTATGTTCCGCAAGATGCGGTTCAGGACGCCCTTGCTAAGGGCCGGTTAGTGGGTGTGCTTGAAGCCTGGTGTCCGGCTTTTACGGGATACCATCTGTATTATCCGAGCCGCCGCCAGCACACTACCGCCTTTGCATTACTTATTGCAGCCCTGCGGCATACATAGTCTCTACCTATAAGTAACTATTAAGTAAACCTGATGATTAAATCAGCATTCGCAGACCTTTTTGCCTAAAAAAACGCCACGATTCAGCGCGTTGTGATCCCCGTCTGCTCTGACCACACGATTTCCTTCGACGTGCATCACTTTCGGCACGGTTATATTTTGCGTCGCTTATCAATTGCGGGTAGGATGCCTCGCCATGTTTTGCCTTATCCATACACAGAATGACTGGAAAGGCAGCATGTGTCTGCGCAGAAGCAATCGTTTGTTTCGGCATCTGCCAGGCAGGACTATCACGTTAATGGTTCAGACAGGCAAACAGGTAACTCAATGAAAACAAGCAATAAAAGCGCAGCCGATCATCATGCTGCGAAACGTCGCTGGTTGAACTCTCATGAAGAGGGCTATCACAAGGCGATGGGCAACCGTCAGGTGCAGATGATCGCCATCGGCGGCGCTATCGGTACAGGTCTGTTTTTAGGTGCAGGCGCACGTCTGCAAATGGCTGGCCCCGCTCTCGCCCTGGTCTATCTGGTGTGCGGGATCTTCTCTTTCTTCATCCTTCGTGCCCTCGGCGAACTGGTACTCCACCGCCCTTCCAGCGGCAGCTTTGTCTCTTACGCCCGCGAGTTTCTTGGTGAAAAAGCCGCGTATGTCGCGGGCTGGATGTACTTCGTTAACTGGGCAATGACCGGTATTGTCGATATCACCGCCGTTGCGCTGTATATGCACTACTGGGGCGCGTTTGGCGATGTGCCGCAGTGGGTGTTCGCCCTCGGAGCGCTGGCAATTGTCGGGACCATGAACATGATCGGCGTGAAATGGTTCGCCGAAATGGAGTTCTGGTTCGCGCTGGTTAAGGTGCTGGCCATTGTGATCTTCCTGGTGGTCGGTACCGTATTCCTCGGCACCGGTAAACCGCTGGACGGTAACGCAACCGGCTTCCACCTGATTACCGATAACGGTGGTTTCTTCCCGCACGGCCTGCTGCCAGCGCTGGTTCTGGTGCAGGGGGTGGTGTTCGCCTTTGCCTCCATCGAACTGGTCGGTACGGCGGCAGGTGAATGCAAAGATCCGCAGACGATGGTGCCAAAAGCCATCAACAGCGTGATCTGGCGTATCGGCCTGTTCTATGTGGGCTCCGTGGTGCTACTGGTTCTGCTGCTGCCGTGGAACGCATACCAGGCGGGCCAAAGCCCGTTTGTAACCTTCTTCTCTAAGCTGGGCGTGCCGTACGTGGGCAGCATCATGAACATCGTGGTACTGACCGCCGCGCTCTCCAGCCTGAACTCCGGACTCTATTCGACGGGCCGTATCCTGCGCTCCATGTCGATGGGGGGCTCTGCGCCGAAGTTTATGTCGAAGATGAGCAAGCAGCAGGTGCCTTACGCGGGTATTCTGGCCACTCTGGTGGTGTATATCTTTGGCGTGTTCCTGAACTATCTGGTGCCGTCTCAGGTGTTTGAGATCGTGCTGAACGTCGCTGCACTGGGCATTATTGCCTCCTGGGCCTTTATTGTGGTGTGTCAGATGCGTCTGCGCAAAGCGATCAAAGAAGGAAAAGCGGCTGACGTCAGCTTCAAGCTGCCGGGCGCACCGGTGACCTCCTGGCTTACCCTGCTGTTCCTGCTGAGCGTGCTGGTGCTGATGGCCTTCGACTACCCGAACGGTACCTACACCATCGCCACAATACCGCTGCTGGCGGTGCTGTTGATTGCTGGCTGGTTTGGCGTTCGTAAACGCGTGAATGAAATCCACAGTACCGCACCGGTTCATCCTGGAGATGACAAACAGGACGGTCCGCTGGTGGAAGAGACGTCGCGTTAATAAAAAAGCCGGGTGGCGGCTTCGCCTTACCCGGCCTGCATTTCATGGTTTTTTTATGCCCGGTAAGCGCACCACCACCGGGCAAATCCCACATCAGAGCGCGATACGAATCACATCGTCAGGCTGGGTCGCTTCCTGCTGACGGGTTGATTTCTGTTTCACCGTTACGTACAGCGTTTTACCGTCCGCGGACAGCGCCAGGCTGTTCGGGTAAACCGGGGTATCGTAGGTCTTGGTCACTTTGTAGGTTTTGGCGTCAATCACGCTCACCTTGCCCGCCTCGCGGTGCGTCACATAGGCTTCGTTACGCGCCGGGTTAAACAGTACGGCCAGCGATTCTGGCGCGGCGATTTTCTGCATCACGCTGCCATCTTTCAGATTCACCACCAGCACTTCTGGCTGTTTTGAATCCGTCACAAACGCACGCTGGCCGACAGTGTCCAGGCTCAGGTTCAGGTAGAAGTGCTCTTTTCCGTCATCCTGCACTTTTTTACGGCTGAGGATTTTGTTGGTTGCCGTATCAATGGTCACCAGCTCGCCGTCCGCATTGGTGGTATACAGGCGTTTTGCCTTCGCATCCAGCGCCAGTCCGGTGCTGAACGTGCCGGTGTTCGTGATAGTGTCCTTCAGCTTCAGCGTTGCGCCATCAACAACCCAGATCACACTCTCCTTGCCGATGCCGGTAATGTACACCGTATTGGTCGTGTCATCGGCCACCAGCTGGCGCGGCTGAAGCGGCTTCACCGTGTCGCTACGCTTGCGATCGTCCAGCACCAGGCGCCCTTTCACCTCGCTCGTTTTGGCGTCAATCGCCGTCACGGCGCTGTTGACGGTATTACCGAACCACAGCGTCTGGGTGGCGTTATCGATCGTGGCGCCAAACGGCTTGAGATCGTTATGAATCGCCTGCGTCACTTCCAGCGTGACCGGATCCAGACGATAAACCACGCCGCCCTTATCGGTTTTGCGGCTTTGTGACGTCGCAACCCACAGCGCGTTTTCCTGCTGGCTGACGGCCATTTCATACGCGCCCTTGCCGACCGCTTTGCGCAACATCTCTTCAGCGGCATGAACCTGGAACGTACCGGCAAACAGTAAAGAGCCCAACAGCAGAGACCCACGCAGGCGCGGCGAGCACAGATGACGTAAAGACATAACAATTCCTTTTTAAATGAGGAGATTTACCGCTGACATCACTTCCGGTGGGCAAAGTCATCGCTTTGCCGTTATTTTAATGAGAATAGTAATCATTAATCAGTTGAATGTGGAGTATTTCTTTCCTTCAAAGCCTTACATTCACGAAATGTGCGGTTATAGTTTTCATAACATTTACAAAGGATTTAACATATATACACAGGTTCCAGTTGATTTGGTTCGAATTTTTCTTAACCGGTTTACTCCATGAAAATTATTACTGCCCGCAAGGCATCACTACCCCTGCTGTTCGCTCCCGTCATTTTTGGCCCGCTGAGTGCGATGGCCGCGGATGAACAGACCCTGATCGTCAGCGCCACGCCGCAAACTGTCTCCGAACTGGACACCCCGGCCGCAGTCAGCGTGGTGAGCGGCGAGGATATGCGACATGCCACACCGCGCATCAACCTTTCTGAATCCCTTGGGAGCGTGCCTGGCCTGCAAATCCAGAACCGCCAGAACTATGCTCAGGATCTGCAACTTTCCGTTCGCGGATTCGGCGCGCGTTCAACCTTCGGCGTACGCGGGATCCGCATGTACGTGGACGGCATTCCGGCAACCATGCCCGACGGCCAGGGGCAGACGTCAAACATAGACCTCAACAGCATTGAGAGCGTCGACGTGCTGCGCGGCCCCTTCTCTGCCCTGTACGGCAATGCCTCCGGCGGCGTAATCAACATCAACACCCAGACCGGACAACAGCCAGCCACAATTGAAGCCAGCAGCTATTACGGCAGTTACGGCACCTGGCGTTACGGCATGAAGGCCACCGGTGCGGTGGGCGACGGGACTCAGGCGGGGGATGTGGACTATGCGGTATCCACAACCCGCTTCACCACCCATGGCTATCGCGACCACAGCGGCGCACGGAAAAACCTCGCCAATGCGAAACTGGGCGTACGCATTGATGATGTCAGCAAGCTAACGCTGATTTTTAACAGCGTCGACATGAAAGCCAACGATCCGGGCGGACTGAGTTATCAGGAGTGGCAGAACAACCCACGCCAGTCACCCCGTGGCGATCAGTACAACACGCGTAAAACCATTAAGCAGACCCAGGCCGGGATCCGCTACGACCGTCAGTTGAGCGAACAGGACGACCTCAGCGTGATGATGTACGCCGGTGAGCGTGAAATGACCCAGTACCAGTCCATTCCGGATACCGCGCAGACTGAAAATCCTGCGCATTCGGGTGGCGTAATTGATATGCAGCGCCACTATCAGGGTATTGATACCCGCTGGACCCACCGCGGTGAGCTTCTGGTGCCGGTAACGTTTACCACCGGCCTGAACTACGAAAATATGAGTGAAAATCGCCGCGGGTATGAAAACTTCGTGATGAACAACGGCGTGCCGGATTTTGGCGTGAAGGGTAACAAACGCCGTGACGAACGTAACCTGATGTGGAACCTTGATCCCTACCTGCAAACCCAATGGCAGCTCACGCAAAAGCTGTCCGTTGAGGCGGGCGTGCGTTACAGCTCCGTCTGGTTTGACTCCAACGATCATTACATTACCCCTCAAAACGGCGATGACAGCGGTGACGCCAGCTACCATAAATGGCTCCCGGCTGGTGCGGTGAAATACGCCGTGACCGACGCCTGGAACCTGTATGCCGCGGCGGGACGGGGATTTGAGACCCCTACCATCAACGAACTCTCATACCGTTCTGATGGCAAAGGCGGCCTCAATATCAACCTGCAACCGTCAACCAACAACACCTATGAGATTGGCAGCAAAACCCGCATCGGCAATGGCATCCTGACGGCGGCGCTGTTCCGCACGGATACCGACAACGAGATCGTAGTGGACGAAAACAAAGATGGTCGCACTACCTACAAAAATGCGGGGAAAACGCGCCGTCAGGGTGTGGAAATTGCGCTTGACCAGCAGTTTGCCGAAAACTGGAAGCTGAAAATGGCGTGGACCTATCTCGATGCGACCTACCGTACCAACGTCTGCGATAAAGCAGATTGTAGCGGCAACCGAATGCCGGGGATTGCCCGTAATATGGGGTATGCGTCGTTTGGCTGGGAGCCTGAGGAAGGCTGGTACGCGGGGGCAGATGCCCGCTACATGAGCGACGTGATGGCAAACGACACCAATACCGCCAAAGCGCCCTCTTATACCGTGGTCGGTCTGAATACCGGGTATAAACTCAATTACGGCAAATGGGGAATGGACATCTTTGGTCGCGTCGATAACCTGTTCGATAAAGAGTACGTCGGTTCAGAGATTGTAAACGCCGGCTACAATCGCTATTACGAACCCGCCCCTGGCCGTAACTATGGCGTGGGCCTGTCGGTCTCTTATCGCTTTGAGTAAAACATTTTCCGGCAGCGCACGTTGCCGGTAAAAAAATAACATCATTCCCGGTAGCCTTAAGCGCCGGGAATATACTCAGGGAAGTTTAAAACGAATAAAAAAATAAGTGCGCCAGTGCGATCCTTAACTGTAGTATTGCCGTTGCAGGAGGATATTGGCTTCATCAATGGCTCGGTCGATCGCTTCCCGACTGGCCGTCACGTCCCTTTGCTCAAGCGCAGAAAGCAGATCGGCATAATGGTAAGTCGTGGCAGGGATATCTTTCATCTCTTCGTGCAGGTAGTTGATACACGGACCAATCCGTACCCATAGCTGCTCAATCAGCGAGTTCAGGGTCGGCATTTCGGCATACTGATAGAGCGTAAACCGGAACACGCGGTTGGCATGGATCGCTTTCTGCACGTCGCCCTGATGCATGGCGGTGCTGAAGTTATCTGACAGCGCGCGTAATGCACCCAGTTTGGTCTCGGTCATATTCTGACATGCCGCCGCAACGGCCATCGGCTCAAGCTGTTTTCGGATGGCGTTAATTTCGTTATAACGCTCCAGCGTAACCTCTGGCACCAAAAACGCCTGAGCAGGCGTGGCCTGTAATGCGCCTGCCGACACCAGACGCAGCAGGGCTTCGCGCACTGGTGTGATGCTGGTGCCTAATTTATCCGCAATCTCTTTCGTGATGAGTCGAGCCCCAGGTTTTAATGAGCCCGTAATTAACGCTCCCTTTAAACTGTTCTCAACTTGCATCGTCAGACTGATTCTTTGTGCTTTTTCCAGGTTTTCCAAATCAAGCATGTTTAATTCCCGTAGCCAAAACAAAATGCCATTTTCAGCGACTGTTTAAAAAAACATCGCCGGTTTGATATATCCTGTATCGTCATGCCTGGTATGAAGGGCGCGCGTTAAAATAAAAATTGTTCAATTACTATTACGTTTACCACTTCTGGCTCAGCTGGGCCGATGGCGCGCAATGCTTATGGATTAATTAAAGACAATATATCGTATCTTCACAAATAATTATGGCGGACTTTGCCCGCCATAACCGATGCTCTGTTTAGTCCGCCGCCACGCGGATCACGACCTTGCCGAAGTTTTTCCCTTCCAGCAGCCCAATCAGCGCCTCCGGCGCCGCGTTCAGCCCTTCGGTGACCTGCTCGCGATAGTGAATTTTGCCTTCCTGCACCCAGCGTCCCATTTCCTGCTGGAACTCGCCGATACGATGACCATAGTCCTGAGCGATGATAAAGCCCTGCATGCGGATGCGTTTTTTCAGGATGGTCCCCATCAGCAGCGGCAAGCGATCCGGCCCCTCCGGCAGGTTGGTCGCGTTGTAGCCGCTGACCAGTCCGCAAACCGGCACGCGCGCGGAGGTATTCAGGAGCGGCAGCACGGCGTCAAAGACTTTACCGCCGACGTTTTCATAATACACGTCAATGCCCTGCGGGCAGGCTTTCGCCAGCTGTTCGGCAAAATCATCCGCATGGTGATCCAGACAGGCGTCGAAACCGAGCACGTCGACCGCATGACGGCATTTCTCCTCCCCGCCAGCCACGCCGATGACCCGGCACCCTTTGATTTTTCCGATCTGCCCCACCGTTGCGCCAACCGGCCCCGTGGCCGCCGCCACGACGAGGGTTTCTCCTGCCTGAGGCTGGCCGATATCGAGCAGCCCCATATACGCGGTGAAGCCCGGCATCCCGAGCACGCCGAGTGCCCATGAAGGATGCGACGGGTTTTCACCCAGCTTCACCAGCCCCTGCCCGTCGGACAGTTCATACTCCTGCCAGCCGCTGTAACCCAGCACCCATTCACCCTCTTTATAATCCGGATGGCGGGAGGTCTCGACGCGGCTTACCGTGCCGCCCACCATCACCGCACCAATCTCGACAGGAGGTGAATAGGATGGCGCATCGCTCATACGGCCCCGCATGTACGGATCAAGCGAGAGCCATACGGTGCGTAATAACACCTGTCCCTCTGCGGGCGTGGGGATCGGCTGCTCTTCCAGGCGGAAATTTTCGGCAACCGGCGCGCCGTGTGGACGGGAAGCCAGTACCCAGCGTCGGTTTTGCGTAGTTGATTGATTCATTCTTCGCTCCTTACTGCTGAAAATGTCATTCAAGTCTGGCACGTTATCCTGCGGATCGCCTTTGCATTATGAGCCGGACTGATTAAGCCGCACGACCAGATAGAGGCACGATTCATCCGTTTCGTTGATAAACCGGCAGTCGTTCGGCGGCCCGAGTTCCAGACAATCTCCGGCCTTCATTTCATGGCGGGTATCCCCCTCCAGAAAGACCAGTTCACCTGCCTGCAACCAAATCAGCTGTCGCGCCAGCGCGTAAGAGGAAGCGGGCATCGGCACATCGCTGCCTGCGGGTAGCTCCACCTGGACGAGGTCGATAGGCATATCGGTGCGCGGCGACACATGGCGACGCAAATAGTGGGTTTGCGGATCGCGCCAGACGGGCTGGTTCGCCAGACGTAACAGTTTGCCCTCCTGCATTTCCGCGCGCGCAATGAGCGTAGACATGCTAATACCGAAGGCACCGGATAACCGCGCAAGCAGCGTCGCCGTTGGGCTACTGTCACCCCGTTCAATCTTATGGATCATGGCGCGTGAGATACCTGCCCGTTCGGCCAGTTCGCTTAATGACCAGCCACGCGACTCGCGTTCAAGGCGTATGCGGGCGCTAATGCGTTGATTCATATTGTCTGTCATTGTATTCATGACGTCATACTATAGTGTACGGATGGTTTTTCGGGGCAGTTTTGTGACAAAAAAACAGGGATTTTGTCGTAGCGATGGAATACATGAACTGTGTAATATTGTGAGAAAATCATACTACTATAGTGAACAACACAGCCAGAGGTTAACCATGATTGTTCGTCATGCCTGCAAAGAAGATTGTGCCGCTATCGGTGAAATTTATAACCATGCGGTGCTGCACACCGCCGCAATCTGGAACGATACAACTGTCGATACCGATAACCGTATTGCATGGTTTGAGGCGCGCACGCTGTTGGGTTATCCGGTGCTGGTCAGTGAAGAAGAAGGTGTAGTGACGGGATACGCCTCATTTGGCGACTGGCGAGCATTCGACGGTTTTCGCCATACGGTGGAGCACTCGGTTTACGTTCATCCCGATCATCATGGCAAAGGCATTGGTCGACTGCTAATGACGGAATTAATTAAGGAAGCCCGCCAGATTGGTAAACATGTGATGGTTGCCGGTATTGAGGCGCAGAACCAGGCGTCGATTCATCTGCATGAAACCCTGGGCTTTATTACCACCGGAAATATGCCGCAGGTAGGAACCAAATTCGGTCGCTGGCTGGATTTAACCTTTATGCAACTCCAGCTCGATGAGCGCAGCGATCCGGATGCTCTGCCATGAATCAATCGTTGACGTTAGCATTTCTGGTGGCCGCCGGGATTGGGCTGGTGGTACAAAACACCCTTATGGTGCGCATTACGCAATCCTCTTCCACCATTCTTATCGCCATGCTACTGAACTCGCTGGTGGGGATTGTGTTGTTTGTCAGCATGTTGCTGGTGAAAAATGGCATGGCGGGGTTTAACGAACTGGCGTCAACGGTGCGCTGGTGGACGCTGATCCCCGGCCTGCTGGGGTCATTTTTTGTCTTTGCCAGTATTAGCGGATATCAGAATGTGGGCGCGGCAACGACCATTGCCGTACTGGTGGCAAGCCAGCTGATTGGCGGTCTGGTGATGGACATCCTCAAGAGCAACGGCGTTCCCCTGCGCGCGCTGGTTGGCCCGGTCTGCGGCGCAGTGATGCTGGTGGTTGGCGCCTGGCTGGTGGCACGGCGCCAGTTTTAACCCTTACAGGATAGTCCCACCCTGCGTGAGGTGGGCATGGCGTGCCTCCGCCTCTTCTTTATGTTGCTTGCCATGATGCGCAATCGCGGTACGCAGGCGCTGCTGCTGGGTATAACGATCTTCACGGCTGAGCTCTGCATCGTCGCTTAATTCGATCAGCAGTTCGTTCATGTGGGTAATCACGCTCTCTTCGATGGTGGCATCGACGCGGGCGATAACTTTGTTTAAATGTGACATTGTCACTCCTTATCACGTGCCGGGTGACGCTACGCTTCCCCGGCCTACGGGTGCTAACTGTAGGCCGGGTAAGGCATAGCCGCCACCCGGCAAGAATACGATCAGTTCAGCTTCGCTTTCGAGAAGTCACTGCCCATCAGACTCACGCTGTACCCGGTCACGTTGCTGCGGGTCGCATAGAACGTTTTGCCGTTAGCTAACGCAATCCACGGTGCCTGCTGATAGAAAATCTCCTGTGCCTGTCCATACAGCTTCGCACGTTCGTCCGGGTTGCTGGTCAGTTTGGCCTTTTGCACCAGCTCATCATACCCCTTATCACACCAGCGCGCGGCGTTAGATCCGGTTTTGATGCTGTTACAACCCAGCAGCACATCGGCGAAGTTGTCCGGATCGCCGTTATCAGACATCCAGCCGAACAGCGCGGAATCATGCTCGCCTTTGCGCATGCCGGAAAGGTACTCACCCCACTCGTAAGAGACGATTTTCGCCTTCACACCCACTTTCGCCCAGTCAGCCTGGATCATCTCCGCAATGCGTCGCGAGTTCGGGTTGTACGGACGCTGAACCGGCATGGACCAGAGGGTCACTTCCGCGCCCTTTTCCAGACCCGCCTGCTTCAGCAGCGCTTTCGCTTTTTCCGGATCGTAGCCGTAATCCTTCAGGTCTTTATTAAAGCCGAGCATGTTCGGCGGGATCGGCGATTTAGCGACCGTACCAGACCCCATAAAGACCGCGTTCACAATGGCCTTTTTGTCCGTCGCGTAATTCAGAGCCTGGCGCACCAGCACGTTATCAAACGGTTTTTTCTCCGTGTTGAACGCCAGGTACCCCACGTTCAGCGCATCCACCGAGTGCAGGGTCAGGTCTTTGTTTTTCTTGATCGCTTCAAACTGCACCGGCGACGGCGCAGGAATGATCTGACACTCGTTCGTTTGCAGCTTCGCCAGACGCGTCTCAACGTTTGGCGTGATGGAGAAGATCAGGTGTTTGGTCGGCACCTCACCGTCCCAGTAGTTCGGATTGGCGACGTAGCGGATCAGCGAATCCACCTTGTACTGCTGAAGCACATACGGGCCGGTGCCGATTGGCCAGGTGTCCACATTTTCAGGTGTCCCCTTTTTCAACATCGCGTCCGCGTACTCGGCAGAGAGGATCGAGGCGAAGTCCATTCCCCAGTCGGCCAGGAACGCCGCGTTGGGTTCGCTCAGCGTGAACTGGACGTGATAATCGTCGATCTTTTTCACATCCTGAATGAGCTTGTCGAGGCCCACGTCATTAAAGTATTCGTAATTACCCTGGGAAACATTGTGATAGGGATGCTTAGGGTCTTTCTGACGCATAACGGAGAAAATAACGTCATCAGCGTTAAAATCACGGGTAGGTTTGAAGTATTTATTGCTGTTGAATTTTACCCCTTTACGCAGGGTAAATGTGTATGTTTTGCCGTCTGGCGAAATGGTCCACGACTCGGCCAGAGAAGGCACCGGCGTGTTTTTTACCGGGTCGAAGTTAATCAGACGGTTATACAGCGTTTGCGAGCTGGCGACAAACGAAGGTCCAGAGCTGGCGATCTGCGGGTTAAACGACTCCGGCGACGCCTCGGAGCAGTAGATAATGGTGTCTTTATTTGCCGCCCATGCGGCGCTTGCCGGTAGCAGCGCGCTCAGCGCGAGGGCGAGCACGGTTTTCCCTGTAGACATGGTTATTACCCTTTCGGTTTTATTATAGTGAACAGTAATAACAGCACAGACGTATTGGCCTGACAAATAACGAATCACTATCAGGTTATTCTAAAGCCGTACATTTCGCTGGTTTTAGCATCACCCCGCAGAAACCGATTTGCCTTAAGGTTCATTATTCGTCAAGCACAACCATCACGATCAATGCCGCAAGAAATCGTCCCTTTTATCGTCTCCTCCGCCGTTTGCTTGCTTAGCTGTTTCGTTAAAGTAATGGCGTGAAGAAGTCTACAGGACCAAATCGTGGCAAAAACACTTTTACGCAGCGGTAATCTGGATGATTTTCAGGCCGTTGGTGGCGGCGGACAGGCCGTTTTTGAATCAGCGCTGCAAATCCGCGAAGCGCTTCGGTTGCGCAAACAACAGGCTATCGTCGATTGTCTGGCCATCCCCCAGGTCTACGACGGCGGCGATCGCGTTGACTGGTACTCCCCGGTTGAGGGAACCGTCTCCAGCTGGAAGGCGGCGGATGAAGATGATCGTTATCGCGCCCTACGCTATCTGGAAAACACGCTCGCCAGCGTGGAGTCGCTGAGTAAAAAATGCCTTCAGTCACCGAAAACGGCGCAGCAACTGTTTGGCTCTCTGCTCTCAAAAGCCTTTCAGTTTCCCGGTGAAAACTTTGTTTTCCTGGTGGATGGCAAACCGGTGATCTGCTTCTGGGGTTTCGTCAATCTTAACGAGAACGCGCGCGACGACGTGCTGGACTGCCTGCGCGAATCGTTGGTCCCTGAACCTGAGCCAGTGGTGATTAACGAGCCTGAACCTGAACAGGAGCAAGAACCGGCCCCGGTAGTGACCTTTGAGCAGGCCGACGCGCCGCTTATCACGCCTGTGGCTTCCGTCCGTATCACCGAAGATGAACTGTATACGCCAGAGCCGGTGCGCATGAACGCCGCGCCGCCAGAGCCCGCACCGGCGGCCATGCAGAAAAAACGTCGCTCCCCCCTGTGGTTGCTGCCGGTTGCCGCCGTCATTATTGCGGCCATTGCCACCCCGCTGCTTTGGCCAAAACAGGCCCCGACCGCAGCGCCTGTTGCCACACCAGCGCCAGTGCCTGTCGCCATTGCTCCGGCCCCCGTAAAGACGGTCGAGCCGCTTGAGCTGAAACTCCCGCTGCACCAGGCCGAAGTGGTAGAGCCGAAGGTGAAAACGCCTGCACCGGCAGCCGAACCAGTGGTCATTACCGCGATACCGAAAGATGCGATGGTGATGGAGGCAAACCAGGTCAAAGCGGGGTTAACGCGCTTCCTGAATGGCACCTGGCGCGCGTTTCTCGATGTGCAGGATCCGCTCACCGGCAAACCGCCGTCGCTGCGCTACCAGATCCAGAACAATAAAGGTTTCGCCCGGGTTGTGCATGGCGACAACATTGTCTGCCGGGTAGACGTCTTTTCCGGATTACACAGCAACGGCGAGCTGTTGATCAAAACGCGCGGAAACGCTCGTTGCACCGACGGTTCACGCTATCCGATGCCGGAAGTGACCTGTAAGGCAGGTGCCAGCGACGTGGCGGAATGCACCGCACGTTACGATGCCAACACCATCGTTCCTCTGACGTTCAAGAAAGCAGGTGTCTGATCCTATGCTGGTTAATCTTTGCGACTATAAACAGAGCGTGACGCTGATTGCTAACAGCGGCGTGCAGTTTCTCGATTTTGGCCTGACTCCGCAGGACACCGCCAGCAACGGGCGTTTCGTGCGTAAAACGGCAAATGGCCCGCTGTTGCGCCTGGATTTTGATCTGGTTAACGGCCGGTACACGCTGCCTGCCACCGATGGCGGGCAGCCGGAAGTGGTCAAGCCTGAAAGCACCATTCCACTGCGTAACTCCCTGAACGTGCTGGACGGCGTCTGGCTGCCGCTCCCTTTCCTGCGCTTTAACCCGCCGCGGACGTTTGTTGATGGCCCGGATAACTGGGCACGCGTCCAGGTACGAAAGCTTTCCACGCCCGACGCGGCTGGCAATACGCACCGGGTCACCGTCGCGCTCGACAGCCAGATTGCAGAGCATGCGACGTCTGCGCTGTCGCCGGTTGAAAACGATATCCTTAACGGCACGCGTTTCGCGCTCGCCTGGCGCGACAGTGAGGTTGAGAGTTTCCTTGACCAGACCTGGATTGACGGCTGGCTGCGCGAAGCCTTTACGCAATTTGCCGACGGGGTTGAAAAACGCTCCGAGCGGGAGCTGCATCAGGCCATGCGCAGCTTTGAATATCAGGCACACTGGCTCAACCTGCTCTCCATGCTCGGGGAACAACTCACCGTGCCGGAAGTGAAGTTTGTCACCCATACCCTGAGCACCCCTGCTATTCCTGTCGATCTGATCCTTGACGTAGGCAACACCCACACCTGCGGCGTGATTATTGAAGATCATGGTGATGCCAACGACGGCCTGCGCCAGGCGGCTGAACTTCAGGTACGATCTCTGAGTGAGCCACAGTTCCTGAATGAGCCGCTGTTTACCAGCCGTCTTGAATTTTCCGAAGCGCGTTTTGGCAAGCAGCACTTCTCGGTGGAAAGCGGCCGGGAGGATGCATTCGTCTGGCCGTCCATTGTCCGCGTGGGTGATGAAGCGCGTAAGCTGGCAATGCAGCGTCTGGGCACGGAAGGCAACAGTGGAATTTCCAGCCCGCGTCGCTATCTGTGGGACGAGACGCCGGTAGTGCAGGACTGGCGCTTTAGCCAGATGAACAGCAAAACCCAGCGCGAACCGCTGGCAACTGCGTTTCCGCTGATGAACCTGATGAACGACGACGGGGAACCACTCTTTACGCTGCCGCAGGATGAGCGTCTGCCGGTGTTCTCTCCGCAGTACAGCCGCAGCACCCTGATGACGCACATGCTCTGCGAGCTGCTGGCTCAGGCGCTTGGCCAGATTAACAGCGTGGCCACCCGCTTGCGGCTCGGCTTCCCGGCCTCTCCCCGCCAGCTGCGGACGCTGATCCTCACCCTGCCTTCGGCAATGCCGAAACAGGAGCGCGAGATTTTCCGTCGCCGCATGTTCGAAGCCATCGCCATCGTCTGGAAAGCGATGGGCTGGCACCCGCAGGATGAAGATTTTGCCAGCCGCAAGCAGCAGGAAAAAAGCGTGGTGCCGGTCCCTGAGATCCAGATGGAGTGGGACGAGGCCAGCTGCGGCCAGCTGGTGTGGCTGTATAACGAAGCCATTTCCCATTTCGGTGGCCAGACCGAGGCCTTTTTCGCCTCCCTCGCCCGTCCGGATCGCGCGCCTGAGCCTGGCGTCCTGCCGGGGCGTGCGCTGCGCGTGGCCTCGATTGATATCGGCGGCGGCACGACGGATATGGCCATCACGCACTATCAGTTAGATGATGGTTCCGGAAATAACGTCAAAATCACCCCGCAGCTGCTGTTCCGCGAAGGGTTCAAGGTCGCTGGCGATGATACGCTGCTGGACGTGATCCAGCGCTACGTTCTGCCCGCGCTGCAAACCCAGCTTCAGAAATCCGGCATAGCCGATGCCTCCCAACTGATGGCATCCCTGTTCGGTGATTCCGGGCGGATCGATACCCAGGCGGTCCTGCGCCAGCAGACGGCGCTTCAGCTTTTTATGCCGATAGGTCACGCGATCCTGGCGGCGTGGGAATCGAGCGATGTTGACGATCCGCTGGCCGGGCTGCATGCCACCTTTGGCGACCTGCTTACGCAAAAACCGACGCGCAACGTGATGAATTATCTCCAGCAGGCGATTGACCATGCGTTGCCTGCCGGCTCAGAACACTTTGATCTGTTCAGCGTACCGCTGCACGTCAGCTTTCGGGAGATGCGGGACGCCATGCTGGCGGGTCAGTTCACGCTTGCCGCCCCGCTTCATGCGGTATGTGAGGCGATCTCTCACTACAGCTGCGATATCCTGCTGATCACGGGACGGCCGGGCTGTCTGCCGGGCGTTCAGGCCCTGATTCGCCACCTGCAACCGGTGCCCGTCAACCGCATCGTCTGGCTGGATAAATACCAGGTTCATGAATGGTATCCGTTCAGCCAGCAGGGACGGATCGGCAACCCGAAATCCACCGCTGCGGTGGGAGCGATGCTCTGTAGCCTGGCGCTGGATCTTCGTCTGCCGCGCTTTAACTTTAAAGCAGCGGATATCGGCGCGTACTCTACGGTGCGCTATCTGGGCGTGCTGGATAACACGATCAATACCCTGCGGGACGAGAACGTCTGGTATCACGATATCGACCTCGATAAACCCGGCGCGAAACTGGACGCCCGTCTGCACTTCCCGCTGCGCGGCAACGTTACGCTCGGCTTCCGGCAGCTGGCCAATGCCCGCTGGCCCGCGACGCCGCTCTATACCCTGAGCATCAACTCTGCCGAGCTGGCGAAAGCCATTGCGGGCGACGGCGTACTGAACGTGCGCCTGAAGCTGCGTGGCGGCACTAAGCAGGGAGGTCCGGAATCTTTCGAGCTGAGTGATGCCTGGCTACAGGACGGCACGCCAGTGCCGCCGGATGCCCTGACCTTTAAACTGAATACTCTGGCCGATCGCCGACACAGCGGCAGCCACTACTGGATCGACAGCGGGAGCGTATACCTCAAATGACTGCGACGACTGCCACCACTCAGGCCTTAATCGGGTGGATCAACGAGACGCGACAGCACGCCCCGATGCTGGATAACGAAGCCGACGCCCTGCTTGCCCGCCTTAACGCAGTAAGCGCGCGTGAAGAGGCGCTCGATCGCGCCCTTGTCAGCCAGGGCAGTATCGGCCTATATGGCCACTCGCAGGCCGCGAAAGCGCACCTGCTGGCTGCCCTGTGCGGCAGCGGGGACGAACGGCTGAACGTTACGCCGGGTCAACGCACGTTTGATTACTTCTCGCATATTAACCCCGGGCATGCACCGACCAACATGGCCGTGCGTTTCAGCAGAGCGTCCCGCGAGGTCGCAGACGACGCGTTTCCCCTGCGCCTGCGCCTGGTAACGGAGGCCGAGCTGGTGCAGCTGTTTATCGCGCGCACCACGCTGGATCCACAGATCCGCGCGGTGGATAAATCGGTGATTGAAGCACGGCTTGAGAAGTGGCGGGCGCTGCGTCAACCGCAGAGCGTGCCGGGAATGACGGCGCGGGAAGTCGCGACCATAGCCCGGTTCTGGCAAAGCGTAGTACCCGGCGCTAAGCAGCATATTGATGATGCCCTGTGGCACCAGTTTGCTCTGCTGGTTCCGTCGCTTGATCTCAGCACCCGCGCCAGCGTCTGGTCTCTGCTGTGGGGTGAGCAGCAGGAGTTAACCCAGCAGTGGCTTAAATTCGCCCAGGTGCTGCATCAAACCAGCCATGCCAGCGCACTTGCGGCGCCGTTGAGTCTGCTGGTGGACAGCTTTGGTCTACCCTGCGAAGGCTTTCTTACTCACAGGGCGTTTACCGTGCCGGAAGCACAGGAAACACTGCTTCATCCGGTAAAAAACGGCGAGCTGCTTAACGCCATTAGCCTGCCCGTTGATGTACTGGCATCTCTGACCCGCGAAGTGGTGCTGCCCGTTGAGAACTGCGTGCTGGATAACGTTGACGTCATTGATATTCCGGCCATTTCTGAGGAAAACACGCCGCTGATGATGCAGGCAAAATGCCTGTGGTTGCTGGAGCATTATCGTCAGCACATTCAGCCAGATGTCCTGGTTATCTGCAATGCAACGGCGCACCACCAGCAGACCGCGAAAACGGCAAGGCTCTTGCAAAACTGGGTCAAAGAGACGCAGCCGGTTGAAGAATCCGCGTTGCCGGGGCTGGTCTGGGCCATTACCCCTCATGATGCGCGGTTTACCACAAAGCAGAATCTGGACGAAGCGGTGCAGCAATTGCTGGGCCAGCCGGGTCTGCGCTGGGGCACGCTTCAGGCGCTCGATAGCCACAGCATGCAGCGAGTGATTGAGTGGCTGTCGCAGGCTACCCTGCCGGCACAGCGCCAGAAGCGTCTCCGCGCGCTGAAAAGGCTGTTACAAGAGTCGCTGTCAACGCTGATGCGCCCATATGTCGCGCCTCTCACTCAGGAGCCAGGCGCAGGGCGGGCAATGGCCGAAAAAATGGTCCGAACGCTGCAAGGCAGTGCCGCTCGTCATGGTGAACTGCTTGAGGGGCTTCTGCCGCCGTTAAACGCGTTTGAGACGCTGCTGACCGTCCACCAGCCTCGTGAGGAACAGGTCAACGGCCTGTTTAACGATGTTATCGATCTGTTTGCGGAAGAGACGCAGGAAAATCCAGGCGCGTTGCAGACCAAAGACAAAGCGCGGCTGGCCCATAACGTGTGGGTTAACCATCTTCGTCAGTGGAGTCGCAACGACGCGGCGGCTGCCCGTCTGGGCCTGGACGCAGAGGTACTACAGCAGATTGCGGATGTGCTGATCGTTACCAGCTACCGGCTGGATCTGCCGCTGCAACTGCAACGCATTGCAGAAAAAGATAAAAGCAGCGCCGCGCAGCTGCATGCCGCGACAGGCAATTTCATTAGCTGGCTTGGCTATGAACTGACACCCGTCTCTGAACGGCCTGCAAGCCGGATCCGCAAAGGTGAGCCAATTTTTGTGACGCCCGTTGTGAGCAGCGCCTCACCCCGTCTTACCCGACTTGGCGAGCAGCCTGTCCATGCGGCGACAGCCTATGTCTATGACTGGTTGGTTGCGCTCTACACCCGCGCGATTGAGAACGTGGATTATCAGTGTCCGTATGACGTTCAGCCTGCGGCACGGAAAGCCTTGTCTGCCTTGCTGTCTTAATCATTCCAGCCCGCAACAATGCGGGCTGCCCATTCATGAGCCGTTTATGAAGCCAGACAAAGCCTGAGCCAACGCTGACGGGTTTTCCCAGGACATTGAATGGCCCGCATCAGGGATAATTTTTACAGCAACGCCGTTTTGTTGCAGACGATTAAAATCGTCATCAGGCAGGGATCGCTCACCAAAAACTAACATTACCGGGCAGCGCAATGACAAGAACAGGTGTTCCCAGTCAGGTTTAACGCCCTCGACCAGGCTTGTTGCGCCGCGCCAGACGGCCCAGGGGGCATTACTTTGAAGGCTTCCAGCCCACGGCGACGTTTCCGCCCGCAGCATGTCATCATAGCCCTGAGCCAGAAAATGTTGTTCCGTTTGGGCCGCAATTGCCCGGCTGAACATCCCGCCACCCGCATGAAAATTGGGTTCAGACACTATCAGGCCCTTAACGCGCGACGTTAACAGCGTTGCCGTTTCGATCGCGATACTCCCCCCCATGCTATGACCATAGAGCCATAGACTATCCAGGCCGAGATGGTTTAACAGTTCAACCACCACCTGCGCCTGTTCGCTCGTGCGATAACGGTAGATGTCAGGTTTGTCACTGTAACCGCTACCGGGAAGATCGATCAGAATGGCTCTGCGCCCCCCGAAACGGGTATCACAGACAATACGAGGATATTCATACGACGATGCACAGCCCAACCCGTGGATAAACACAACCGGGTCACCGAAACCGGGAAGATCCTGCCAGCGCACAGTGCAGCCTGCTTGCTGCGAATAGAAACTGTTCATAAGCACTCCATGTATGACAGACTGTATATTTATACAGCCTCAATGTATGGAATGCTATGTCTGGATGCTGATTCTGGAAGCGTGCTTCAGAAAAGAGAGATCAACAGGGCAACAGGAAAGCTCATCGGCCAGGTAGATCCCACCAGGAATGCGCTCAACAGGCGAATACGTTTACGATCTTTAGACAGGAACCAGGTGATTAATGCGCAGATGGAGGCCATGATTGCGTAGAACACCAACATCTTTTGATACAACGTCATTCTGTTTACCTGAGCCGAAAAATAACCGCACGCAATATGCGTCATATGTTGACACAGATCAAGTTTTTTCGTTACATCATAACCACTTAAATACTATGGATAATAACAACTGAGTACCTTGTGTAACAACGCCGGGTAAAGCAAAACGGTTATTATTGATAACATGCAAATTAAATGCACTTTTTGATAAATCCATCCCCTCAGAAAGCAGTTTAATAACAGCAGGCTTTTAAGGGAGGAAACATGCTACGCATTCCGCAGAGTTGCATTCACACCCGTTCCACGCCTTTCTGGAACAAAGAAACGGCCCCCGCCGGCATTTTTAAACGTCACCTTGATACGGGCACGCGTCCGGGCGTTTACCCTCGCCTGTCGGTGATGCGTGGCGCAGTGCGTTATCTGGGCTATGCTGATGAATTTACCTCTGAGCCTGACAGCGAGCTCGTCATTGAAGCGGGTCGTTTCGGCGTTTTCCCGCCAGAGAGATGGCACCACATTGAGGTGATGACCGACGACACCCTGTTCAATATTGAATTCTTTGTTGAACCTGAGGTGCTTAAGTCCCTTTAAGCACCCGCCAACATGAAGGAAACTATGATGTTACGTATTCCTGAAAACTTTGTTCATACCCGCTCGACGCCGTTCTGGAATAAAGAGACCGCCCCAAAAGCGCTTTTTACCCATCACAACACCAAAGCCGGCGTGTACGGTCGGTTGTCCGTCATGCAGGGTGCGGTGCGTTACTTTGGCTTTGCCGATGGCGACGCCACCGAGCCCGATCTGGAAGTGGTCATTGAGGCCGGTTCTTTTGGCATCTCCCCACCGCAAAAATGGCACCGCATTGAGCTTCTGACCGACGACACCTATTTTAATATCGACTTTTTCGCGGATCCTGCCGTCACGCTCAGCGGTGCGGGCATCGGTAAAGTGGTCAACACGCATAAGGAGTAAATAATGGGTAAGGCTACCTATACTGTGACCGTCACCAACAACAGCAACGGCGTGTCAGTGGATTATGAAACAGAAGCGCCAATGGAGCTGTTGATCCCGGACGTCGCGGCAGATGTCGTGAAGGATCTGGTGAACACCGTTCGCGCCTACGATACGGAAAATGAACACGAGGTATGTGGCTGGTAAGCTGAATCGCCCGGCACTGCGCCGGGCATGAGGGTTTAGTGTTTAAACATGACATGTCGGACTACCGTGTAATCCTCAAGTCCGTAGACCGACATATCTTTTCCGTAACCGGATAACTTCATCCCGCCGTGCGGCATTTCGCTCACCAGCATAAAATGGGTATTGACCCAGGTGCAGCCATACTGCAACCGTGCGCTGAGGCGATGGGCGCGTCCGACGTCTTTTGTCCAGACGGACGAGGCCAGGCCGTATTGCGAATCGTTAGCCCAGTTCAGCACCTGCGCTTCATCCTCAAATTCTGTCACGCTGACCACCGGGCCAAACACTTCTCGCTGGACGATCGCATCTTCCTGCTTCGCCCCGGCCAGCAGCGTTGGCTGGAAGTAATATCCTGCCCCCTCTTTTTTACTGCCACCGGTGACGACGCGGATATGTCCAAGGGTTTTGGCCTCGTCCACGGCAGCACAAACGCGGGAAAGATGCGCTGCGGAGCTGAGCGGGCCCAGCTCGGTTGAAGCATCGTCCGGCGCGCCCATTTTCAGGCTGGCAACGGCTGCGCCCAGCTTTTCGACCAGCGCGGGGTAAATCCCCTTCTGGGCATAGATACGACAGGCTGCGGTACAATCCTGACCAGCATTGTAGAAACCAAACGTACGCACGCCTTCAACCACGGCATCCAAATCTGCATCGTCAAAGACAATGACCGGCGCTTTTCCGCCCAATTCCATATGGGTACGTTTAACTGAAGATGCGGTATGCCCGATAATATGTTCTCCGGTAGCAATAGAGCCGGTGAGAGAAACCATACGGACTTTTTCGTGGCCGGTCAGCGGATCTCCTACGGTTTTTCCGCGACCAAACAGCACGTTCAGCACGCCTGGAGGGAAGATATCTTTCGCCAGTTCCGCCAGCTTCAGCGCCGTCAACGGGGTGATTTCAGACGGCTTGATGACGACACAGTTTCCCGCCGCCAGCGCGGGCGCCAGCTTCCACGCCGCCATCATCAGAGGATAGTTCCAGGGCGCAATAGAGGCGACAACGCCAACCGGGTCGCGGCGGATCATCGAAGTATGTCCTTCGAGGTATTCTCCGGCAGCCAGCCCGTTCAGGCAGCGGGCGGCCCCGGCAAAGAAGCGAAACACATCGACCACGGCCGGGATCTCGTCCCCCTGGACACAGTGCAGCGGTTTCCCGCAGTTAAGGGATTCCAGATTTGCGAACGCGTCAGCGTTGGCTTCTATCACATCAGCCAGTTTCAACAGACATTCGGCGCGCGTTTTCGGCGTCGTTTGTCCCCACTCTGTAAACGCGCGATCGGCAGCCTGGACGGCAGCGTCCACCTGTGCTTCCGACGCTTCAGCAATCTCCAGCAGCACATCACCCGTGGCAGGATTATAAACCGCCTGCTTCTCACCTTCGCCGGCCACCAGTTCACCATTAATCAGCAATTGATTTTGCATAGCATCGTCCTGTTGAAATCGACATTGTTTTCGCTGTCAGCACACGTTCTGGCGGACATGTACGTGACAACGTCACGTCACCAATCCGCACTCCTTTACTAAAGGTAGACCGCGCGTCATATCGCTTCAGGAATTTTCATCAAGGTGTGACTGGGTGCAGCATCATTTCGCGGATTAGCCCCGCCAGCTGGACGACCGCCTGCTCCTCCCGCTCGCCCCATCCCCATGAGGTATTGAAACGGAAAAACGGTGTCCAGATATTGGAGGTGGAAAACATCTTGCCGGGCGCAATGCTGATTTGATGGGTTAACGCCTTCTCACTCAACCGCCCCGCATCCAGCTGTTCAGGCAGTTCCAGCCATAAAAAGTAGCCGCTGTCGTTATGATGGATTTTGACGCCGGCAGGCATATGGCGCAAAAGCGATTGCCAGGCCTGCTGTTTGCGTTCAGCAAGCGTGCGTCGCAGGCGGCGAAGGTGGGCGTCGTAACGTTTGGTCGCCAGGTAATCCACCAGCGCCAGCTGCATGGGAGAACTGGTGGATAACGTACTCATCAGCTGCAACTGCTGAATACGGCGCGCATGTTTTCCCGCCGCCACCCAGCCAATACGAAAACCAGCCACCAGACACTTGGAGAATGAGGAGCAGTGCAACGTCATATCCTGCTTATCCCAGGCCTTTGCCGGAAGCGGCTTTTCGCGGCCAAAGTAGAGTTCGCTGTAAACATCGTCTTCAATCAGCGTGACGTTATGCCGGGTTAATAACGCCACCAGCTGAGCTTTCTTCTCTGCACTCAGCGTGAAGCCGAGCGGGTTCTGACTGTTGGTCATCAGCCAGCAGGCTTTCACCGGATAATCATTTAATGCCTGCTCAAGGGCACTGAGATCGATGCCCTCACGCACGTCAGTGGCAACCGACAGCGCTTTCAGTTTCAGACGTTCAAGCGCCTGGAGTGCGCCATAAAAACAGGGATTTTCAACGATAACCCAGTCCCCTGGTTCAGTCACAGCCTGCAAACTGAGGTTGAGCGCCTCAAGCGCACCCGCGGTGATCACAATTTCATCTGGGGAGATATTCATTCCCTGCTGAGCGTAGCGACGGGCAATGGCATGACGTAAGTCGACGTTACCCGGCGGCAGGTTTTCAATCACGCTCATGGCGGTAGCCGTTTTGCTGACGTTAGCCAGCGATCGGTTGAGTTGCTGAAGCGGGAAAAGGCGCGGATCGGGAAACGCCGAGGCAAAAGGGACAACGGAGGGGTCGCGGCTGGCCTGTAGCACGTCGAAGATATAGGTGTTGATGTCGACCACTTCATCGCGCATCACCTGCGCGGGCGGTGCAGGCTGGTGTGTGGTCGGGCGGGCGGCAACGTAATAGCCTGACTGCGGTCTGGCAACAATGCGCCCCTGACTTTCCAGCATCTGATACGCGTGGCCCACGGTCATAAAACTCATGCCGCTGCTTGCCACCTGCTCTCGCAGAGAAGGCAGCTTATCGCCCGGCAACCATACGCCAAGCTCAATCTGCGAGATAATTTGTTGCGCCAGACGCTGGTATTTTTTCATCAGATTCTCCTTATTGCTGACAGTGTATATCAGCAGGAGAAAAAGAGAAGATTTTGCTAACTGTTATGGGAAACGCGGCAGATTACTTGCGGTACTCAGTAATGTGATTCTGAGCCGAACGCGCTGCGGCCAGGTGGTCGAGCGTGATCATTGGCGATTTGCAGAAAATGCATTTCGCGCCGAACGGATTTTTGTCAGACACATCAAAAGCTGAGGTGCGGTACTGCGAGCCATGACAGCATGGGCAGCGGAAATGGATATAAGAAGTCATAGGATTCTCCTGTAAACGTAAAAACGTAAATTACTCATGAGCCGATCAGGCAAAAAATGGTTCGATACAAAACTAATCGGAATGTAGATAAAGACCCAAGAGAGGCTGCGGAGAGGCACAACGTGATGAGAACTGCTTTATAAAACTACGTCAGATATTTATTTGGATTCAAAACCAGAAATCCATTAACGCATGTTGCTGGCGACAAAGCAAGCTGTTTAATGCGTAATAATCATAAAAAGAAATTTTTTATTCTTACTTGTTAGCTATATCAGCCAGATAAAGTTCACCTTTTCACACAACTGTTATAGGTAAATTATCAATTTCTGCTTCTGATATCTCATTCCCCCCCTCTTTATCATAACAGTACACCGTTTAACATTGAGGCAATGCATGTTTGGTCCAGATGCGTTTCATCTTGCGCGAATACAGTTCGCCTTTACCGTATCCTTTCATATTATTTTTCCGGCGATAACCATTGGCCTGGCGAGCTATCTCGCCGTGCTGGAAGGGCTGTGGCTGAGAACAAAAAATCCCGTCTGGCGATCGCTGTACCATTTCTGGTCAAAGATCTTCGCCGTCAACTTTGGGATGGGCGTGGTCTCCGGCCTGGTGATGGCTTATCAGTTTGGCACCAACTGGAGCGGGTTTTCGCAGTTCGCGGGCAGTATTACCGGCCCCCTGCTGACCTATGAAGTGCTTACCGCGTTCTTCCTTGAGGCGGGGTTCCTCGGGGTGATGTTGTTTGGCTGGAATAAGGTCGGGCCGGGGCTGCACTTCTTTTCGACCTGCATGGTCGCACTGGGGACCCTCATGTCTACGTTCTGGATCCTCTCGTCAAACAGCTGGATGCAGACACCGCAAGGGTATGAAATCATCAACGGTCAGGTCGTTCCGGTGGACTGGTTTGCCGTGGTGTTTAACCCCTCCTTCCCTTACCGCCTGCTGCACATGTCGATAGCGGCATTTCTCAGCAGCGCACTGTTTGTTGGTGCCTCCGCGGCCTGGCATTTGCTGCGCGGAAACAATACCCCCGCTATTCGCACTATGTTCTCCATGGCGTTGTGGATGACGTTAATCGTGGCCCCAGTCCAGGCGCTGGTGGGGGATATGCACGGGCTTAATACCTTAAAACACCAGCCAGCGAAAATAGCCGCCATCGAAGGTCACTGGGAGAATCCGCCGGGTGAGCCTACTCCACTGCTGCTGTTTGGCTGGCCGGATATGGAGCAGGAACGGACCCGTTTTGGCCTGGAAATTCCCGCTCTCGGCAGCCTGATCCTGACCCACAGTCTCGATAAACAGGTTCCGGCATTGAAGGAGTTCCCAAAAGAAGATCGCCCGAACGCCACCATTGTCTTCTGGTCTTTCCGCATCATGGCCGGCCTGGGGATGTTGATGCTGCTCCTGGGCGTGACGGCAATCTGGCTGCGTTACAAACAGCGCCTTTATACATCACGTTCCTTCCTGTGGTTTGCCCTGCTGATGGGACCGTCCGGGCTGATCGCGATCCTCGCCGGATGGGTAACAACGGAGGTCGGCCGCCAGCCGTGGGTCGTCTATGGACTACAGCGTACGAAGGATGCGGTTTCCGCGCATGGCGATCTGCACATGAGCGTCAGTTTGCTGGCCTTCTTCGTAGTTTATACCGCGGTATTCGGCGTGGGTTACAGCTATATGGTGCGTCTGATTAAAAAAGGGCCGCAGCCCCATGAATCCTTCGCGACTGAATCCGATGGCCGCCCTGCTCGTCCGCTTTCTGCCGTCACCACTGAATTTAAGGAGTAACCGTAATGGGTATTGATCTTTCCATTATCTGGTTCGTGATTATCGTTTTCGCCACGTTGATGTATATCGTGATGGACGGTTTTGATCTGGGGATAGGCATCCTGTTTCCGGCAACGCCGAATGCGGACGACCGCGACGTGATGGTCAACAGCGTGGCTCCCGTCTGGGATGGCAACGAAACCTGGCTGGTGCTTGGCGGTGCGGCCCTGTTTGGCGCCTTTCCTCTCGCCTATGCGGTTATCATCGACGCGCTAACCATTCCACTGACAATCATGCTGATCGGGCTTATATTTCGTGGGGTCGCCTTCGAATTTCGCTTCAAGGCCACTCCGGCGCACCGCCCGTTCTGGGATAAGGCCTTTATTGGCGGGTCAATTGTGGCGACCTTCAGCCAGGGCATCACCGTCGGTGCGGTCATCCAGGGGTTCAGCGTCACCGGTCGAGCTTACAGCGGTGGTCCGTTTGACTGGTTTACCGCGTTCAATTTTTTCTGCGGAGCGGGTCTTGTGGTGGCTTACGCGCTGTTAGGATCAACGTGGCTGGTAATGAAAAGCGAAAATGCCCTGCAAAAGCGGATGCGTCAGCTATCGAAAGTGCTTCTGCCCCTGCTTCTGGTATTCATTGCGATAATCAGTATCTGGACCCCTCTCGCCCAACCAGCCATTGCTGCGCGCTGGTTTACTCTGCCGAATCTGTTTTATCTGCTGCCTGTTCCTGCGCTGGTTGCGATCCTGAGTCTGTGCCAGTGGCGCTGCCTGCACGATCCTGCGAGCCATACCCTGCCGTTTATCATGACGTTAGGGCTGGTTTTTCTTGGCTTTAGCGGGCTTGGGATCAGCATCTGGCCGCATATCATCCCGCCGGACATTACCCTCTGGCAGGCCGCTGCGCCGGCCCAAAGCCAGGGCTTTATGTTAGTGGGTGCACTGTTGATCATTCCCGTGATTCTGGTCTACACCTTCTGGAGTTATTACGTTTTTCGCGGAAAAGTACAGCATGGGGAGGGTTATCACTGATGCAACAACCTGTATGGAAACGTTTGATGTGGCTTGCCATCATCTGGGGCGGCAGCGTCCTGGCGCTGGCCTGCGTAAGTATGCTTTTTAAAATGCTGATGGCCGCAGCTGGATTTAAATCGCACTAACTCGCTGACCGGGCGCGCCGCCGCCCGGTCCCTTCCCGCACTTTCAGATAAACCCCATTAACACTCAGGAGGGTATGGTTACACTGAAAAAATATTTACAGCATTGATAGTTTGAGTAGAAAATGAAAAAGCTCGCGGCAGTAAGTTTAATCAGCCTTGTACTGGCTGGATGCGTTAATCCTGGTAAAGCCTCCGTTCAGACCGATCAGTTAGAGAATCACCGTTTCGTTCTTGAAAATGTGGATGGCAAAGCAGTCAAAGGCGGGAAAACGCAGCCTGAAATTCGCTTCAGTGCGCAACCCAATATCAGCCTGATCAACAACATTGTCGTCTCCGGCACAATGTGCAACGGCTTCAACGGCCAGGGTAAACTGTCCGAAGGAGAGTTGACGGTCAAAACGCTGGCAATGACGCGGAAACTCTGCACCGAGCCGCAGCTAAATGAACTGGATCAGACCATCGCCGATATGCTACGCACAGGCGCACAGGTAGACCTGACCGAAGACCAGTTAACGCTGGCGACAGCCAATAAGACATTGATGTTTAAGCGAGTTGAATAACTCAGTAGCTTCCGCACGAACCAACGGCAAGCGACTGCTCACTACAGCGTTTGCCATTTGGCAACGCGCACATGCCGATGGCTGAGCCGTCGAGCTGACGGGCAACGGAGAGTGAACCGCCGATCATTGCGCAGTTGGCCTGACCTGAACTGGACATAGCCGCTCGCATACCCGGCGTAACGTGTGCCGCTGTCGCCTGCTGTACAGGTTCATTGCTGCATGCCGACAACAGTAACGCGGCACATCCGACCCAAAATGCTGAACGCATACCTTCCTCCCCATAATTAACGCGAAACCTATGCATAATAGGCATCACGCGCCGCATCGTCGAGAGCGGATGTGCGTATTTATGCGCCCTGGTAACAATTTCTCGCAATTTTTTAACGCGAATAGCCTTCGAGTCATTGATACAGCGCATACCAAGGACACAAAAGCGAAAATCGTAAAACCTGAGCTTTGCTAAAATACACAGATAATATTCAGGGTCTGTCGTCGTTTTACAGACCCCTCTTTTTGCGCAATGTAAGGGTGTTGTCCTATGCAAACTATTGACGGCAATGGTGCAGTCGCGTCTGTTGCGTTTCGTACCAGCGAAGTGATCGCCATCTACCCCATCACTCCCAGCTCCACGATGGCTGAACAGGCTGACGCCTGGGCTGGTAATGGGATAAAAAACGTCTGGGGCGATGTCCCGCGGGTTGTTGAGATGCAGTCCGAAGCCGGGGCCATTGCCACCGTACATGGTGCGTTGCAGACCGGTGCCCTGTCGACCTCGTTTACGTCGTCTCAGGGGCTGCTGTTGATGATCCCCACGCTTTACAAGCTGGCAGGGCAATTAACGCCGTTTGTGTTGCACGTTGCCGCACGCACCGTAGCCACTCACGCTCTCTCTATTTTTGGCGACCACTCAGACGTGATGGCCGTGCGTCAGACCGGCTGCGCTATGCTCTGCGCCAGCAGCGTACAGGAAGCACAGGACTTCGCGCTGATATCGCATATCGCTACGCTGAAAAGCCGAGTGCCATTTATTCATTTCTTCGATGGTTTTCGCACGTCCCACGAGATCAATAAAATCGTTCCACTGCCGGACGACACCATTCTGAATCTGCTGCCGCAGGCTGACATCGATGCGCATCGCGCTCGCGCCCTCAATCCGGAACATCCGGTGATCCGGGGTACCTCTGCGAACCCGGATACCTATTTCCAGTCCCGCGAGGCGACAAACCCATGGTACAACGCGGTGTATGAGCACGTTGAACAGGCGATGGACGATTTTGCCGCTGCGACGGGCCGCGAATATAAGCCGTTTGAATATTATGGTCATCCGCAGGCCGAGCGCGTGATCGTCCTGATGGGCTCTGCCATCGGCACCTGCGAAGAGGTGGTCGATGAGCTGCTGACGCGTGGTGAAAAAGTTGGCGTGCTCAAAGTTCGCCTCTACCGTCCCTTCTCAGCGAAACACCTGCTCGCAGCCCTGCCGGACAGCGCGCGTGCCGTGGCAGTACTGGACCGCACCAAAGAACCTGGCGCACAGGCTGAGCCACTTTATCTGGATGTGATGACCGCACTGGCTGAGGCGTTTAACCGCGGTGAGCGCGAAACGCTGCCGCGCGTCATTGGCGGGCGTTATGGATTGTCTTCAAAAGAGTTCGGGCCGGAGTGCGTCCTTGCGGTATTTGCTGAACTGCGCGAGGCAAAACCGAAGCCGCGCTTTACGGTCGGCATTTATGATGACGTGACTAACCTTTCTCTCCCTTTGCCGGAAAACACCCTGCCCTCGAATGCGAAACTGGAAGCGCTGTTCTACGGTCTGGGCAGCGACGGCAGCGTCTCGGCGACCAAGAACAACATCAAAATTATCGGCAACTCTACGCCGTGGTATGCGCAAGGATATTTCGTTTACGACTCCAAAAAAGCGGGCGGACTGACCGTCTCCCACCTGCGCGTCAGCGAACACCCGATCCGCTCGGCATACCTGATTTCTCAGGCGGATTTTGTTGGCTGTCACCAGCTCCAGTTCATTGATAAATATCAGATGGCCGAGCGCCTGAAGCCTGGCGGTATTTTCCTGATCAACACCCCTTACAGCGCCGACGAGGTCTGGGCACGCCTGCCCCAGGAAGTGCAGGCAGTGCTTAACCAGAAACAGGCGCGCCTGTATGTCATTAACGCCGCGAAGATCGCCCGCGAATGCGGCCTGGCGGCGCGCATCAATACGGTTATGCAGATGGCGTTCTTCCACCTGACCAATATTCTGCCGGGCGACAGCGCGCTGATGGAACTCCAGGGGGCGATCGCCAAAAGCTACAGCAGCAAAGGTCAGGAACTGGTTGAGCGCAACTGGCAGGCGCTGGCGCTGGCCCGCGAATCGCTGTTCGCGGTGCCGTTGCAGCCGGTCAATGCCAGCAGTCCGAACCGGCCGCCAGTGGTGTCTGACGCCGCCCCGGATTTCGTCAAAACCGTCACGGCGGCGATGCTTGCCGGACTGGGAGACACCCTTCCCGTCTCTGCGCTTCCGCCTGACGGCACCTGGCCGATGGGCACGACCCGCTGGGAAAAACGCAACATTGCCGAAGCGATCCCTATCTGGAAAGAAGAGCTGTGCACCCAGTGCAACCACTGCGTGGCGGCCTGCCCGCACTCGGCCATTCGCGCCAAAGTGGTGTCACCAGAAGCGTTAGATGGCGCACCGGAAAGTTTGCACTCGCTGGATGTAAAATCCCGCGATATGCGTGGTCAGAAATATGTTCTTCAGGTGGCGCCGGAAGACTGTACCGGCTGTAACCTGTGCGTCGAGGTGTGCCCGGCGAAAGATCGTCAGGACCCGTCAATCAAAGCCATCAATATGATGTCGCGTCTTGAACATGTTGAAGAAGAGAAAGTGAATTATGATTTCTTCCTCGACCTGCCCGAAATCGATCGCAACAAGCTGGAACGCATTGACATTCGTACCTCGCAGCTCATCACCCCGCTCTTCGAGTACTCCGGGGCGTGCTCCGGCTGCGGCGAAACACCGTATATCAAACTGCTTACCCAGCTTTACGGCGACCGGATGCTGATTGCCAACGCGACGGGCTGCTCGTCGATCTACGGAGGTAACCTGCCGTCCACGCCGTACACTACCGACGCAAACGGTCGCGGCCCGGCGTGGGCAAACTCGCTTTTCGAGGACAACGCAGAATTTGGTCTGGGATTCCGTCTGACGGTCGATCAGCACCGCGCCCGCGTAATACGTCTGCTGGCACAGTTTGCCGATAAGATCCCGGCAGAACTGAATGATGCCCTGCATGCGGAGGCCACACCTGACGTTCGTCGCGCGCAGGTTGCTGAACTGCGCCACGCGCTTCAGGGTGTTGAAGGGGCTGAACAACTCCTGACTGATGCTGACGCGTTGGTTGAAAAATCTGTCTGGCTGATCGGCGGCGACGGGTGGGCCTACGATATTGGTTTCGGTGGTCTTGATCATGTCCTGAGCCTGACCGAAAACGTCAATATTCTGGTGCTCGATACTCAGTGTTATTCCAACACCGGCGGACAGGCCTCGAAAGCAACGCCATTGGGGGCGGTCACGAAATTTGGTGAGCACGGCAAGCGCAAGGCGCGTAAAGATTTGGGCGTCAGCATGATGATGTATGGGCACGTCTACGTCGCGCAAATTTCGCTTGGGGCGCAGCTCAACCAGACGGTGAAAGCCATTCAGGAAGCGGAAGCGTATCCAGGCCCGTCGCTGATCATCGCCTACAGTCCGTGTGAGGAGCATGGCTACGATCTGGCACTCAGCCACGACCAGATGCGTCAGCTCACCGCAACCGGCTTCTGGCCACTGTACCGCTTTGACCCGCGCCGTGCCGATGAAGGGAAATTGCCGCTGGCGCTGGATTCGCGTCCGCCGTCAGACGCCCTTGCCGAAACCTTACTTCAGGAGCAGCGTTTCCGCAGGCTGAACGCCCAGCAGCCTGAAGTAGCAGAGCAGCTATGGAAGGATGCGGCAGCGGATCTTCAGAAGCGTTATGACTTTCTGGCGCAACTGGCAGGAAAAGCCGAAAAATCGACCAGTGAATAACCTGTATGCCCGGCTTGTCCGGGCATTTTTTTGCTATAAAAAAGCCCGATGCACGTGCACCGGGCGAATCCAGAAGATCGGTGAAAATTGCCTCAATGTTCTGAACAATATTCACGTGAATTATGGATGAAATAATCTTAAAGGCATATAACGGCGTGGAGATTACCTTGTTTTCCGCGTAATTAATAATTTTTATTTTGTATTGATTATAATAATTCATTCATGACGTTTATCATTATTTCAACCGCATCATTTAGTTTAGATTTTACTTAACCCGTAACAATTATATTTTATTCATCCGCCGCCAGAGTGATTTAGCATGGGACACCTTTCCAGCCCGGAAAGTTCACTAAGCAATAAAAAAATAACTGCAAAGGAATAATCAAAATGCAAAGAAAAGTACTGGCACTGATGATCCCCGCTTTGTTAATGGCTGGAGCCGCTCACGCAGCTGAAATTTATAATAAAGACGGCAATAAACTGGATCTGTATGGCAAAGTAGATGGTCTGCATTATTTCTCTGACGACGCGTCTAAAGATGGCGATCAAACCTATATGCGTCTGGGTTTTAAAGGTGAAACCCAAATCAACGACATGATGACCGGCTTCGCCCAATGGGAATATAACATTCAGGCAAACAACACCGAAGGTTCTGACAATCAGTCCTGGACGCGTCTGGCCTTCGCGGGCGTGAAGGTGGGCGATTACGGCTCCTTCGATTACGGCCGCAACTATGGCGTCCTGTACGACGTTGAAGGCTGGACCGATATGCTGCCAGAATTTGGTGGCGACTCTTATACTTATGCCGATAACTTTATGACCGGTCGTGCAAACGGCGTGGCGACCTACCGTAACACCGACTTCTTTGGTCTGGTGCAGGGTCTGAACTTCGCGGTGCAGTATCAGGGTAATAATGAAGGTAATAACTGCGACGAGAATTTCTGCTCTACCAATGAAGGGACCAACAACGGTCGTGATACACGTCATGAAAATGGTGACGGTTACGGTATATCCGCAACCTACGATTTCGGCATGGGCTTCAGCGCAGGTGCAGCATATACTTCATCTGACCGTACCAACGATCAGGTAAATTACACTACTGCGGGCGGCGATACTGCGGATGCATGGACCGCAGGTCTGAAATACGATGCCAACAACATTTATCTGGCGGCAATGTATTCCGAAACCCGCAATATGACGCCGTACGGCGACAATGCAGATGCGGTGGCAAACAAAACCCAGAACTTCGAAGTCACCGCACAATATCAGTTCGATTTCGGTCTGCGTCCGGCCATTTCCTATTTACAGTCTAAAGGTAAAGACCTGGGCAATGGCCAGGACGATAAAGACCTGGTAAAATATGCTGACGTCGGTGCTACCTATTATTTCAACAAAAACATGTCCACCTATGTTGATTACAAAATCAACCTGCTGGATGAAGATGATTCATTCTACAAAAACAATGGCATCGGTACGGATGACATTGTAGCGTTGGGTCTGGTTTACCAGTTCTAATCCCGTTAGCCCGCAGCGATCTGCGGGCTAGTTTTCATCGCTGTTTCGCCTGTTCTTTACGGAAAGAGAGATAGCCAAATACCCCGCTGTCGCCATCCATAGGGTGATTTACTCCATCCATTACCGCCACTTCCGGGAAGTCGAATGGCGTGACATTTTCCAGACAGGCGACATTCACTCCATATTCATTGGGATTGGAACGTCGTTGGTGGAACGTGTAAATACCGCAAATCGAACAGAAGAAATGGCGCGCCGTGCCGGTGTTGAAACGGTACTCTGTGAGCGTGTCCGCGCCCTGCGTCACCTTAATGCCCGTCAAAGGCGCTGAAACCACGACCGCCCCACGCATCCTGCAAAACGAGCAGCTGCATCGACGTGCGGTATTCAGGCCGTCCGTCAGCTCAACCGTAAATTTCACCGCCCCACAATGACACTGTGCATGACGAATGTCAGCCATCGCTTATACCCCTTTTCTCACTAACTCAGCCGCTTTTAAAAAGACCTCATCTTCGACACCATCCCCCTTCTGCCTGCCGAGCCTTACCAGTTCATCGACAATACTTTCACGGTTGATGATCTTCTGGGATGAAACCAGCCCGATAACGGCGGCACCAATCGCCAGCCCAACTAATCCTGTCTGCTCGTCTTTATTTTTCATAGAAGCGCTCCCTTGTCCCCCTCAAAAGCGTAGCAGGAGAACTGTAAAACGCGCTGGTACGCGGAAATGAGATCCGTGCTTTATCTCACCCGTTCATCCGGCAAAAAAGGGATGGATTCTGAGCGGTTATCAGACGACGTTGATGAGGATAACGTGAATAGCGGTGCGCGTAGAGAGGCCGTAATGGGTGTTAAAACCGCCTTCGTAAAGGCGGTTGGTCATTACTCTGGATCTTTATCGCCTGATTCAGGCGCTGAGCCAGGATCATCTTTCGGTTTTCTTCCATCCTTTTCCGGGTTATCCGGGCTGGGATTATAATCAGGATGGTCACCATGAACGGGACGGTCAGTCATTTTCACCTCCGTTTTTACTGCGTAAGCTGTAAGTGTAGACAACCCTTCAGTCTTAACCAAACTTCTCCTGTGGGGCTCATTTGTAAATCGTGCTGGCATTCGGCGCTGCAATCCGTACCATACACGACACACTTTCGCATGCTGGTTTTTACCGGTAGCCGCAAACCCGTCTTTTATCGCTAACCAGATGGGGCACGTTAATGCGCAGATGGTGTATGAAATCTATGCTACATGGATAGAAGAGATGAACACGAAGCTGACGCTTTGAAATCGTTTTCCTCACCCTGTGCCCCATTTGAGATCTGAGTAACGAATAGATGCAAGAAAATCAAGAGATTAACAAGAAAGAACAGTACAACCTGAATAAGCTACGCTGATTTTTCCAACTCATTGATGTCATTTATTTTTTCCAATTATTCAATTAGTTATAGCATAATAACTTCTCCCTAAAGCTACCCAGACCTACATTTTCAGTGCCCTTTTTTTGCCCCTATTCCGCATTTTTGCCCCTAAATTTGCCCCTAACTTTACTCAGTACGTACCTCTTTTTCTCCCTGCCCTATACTTTCAGTCTGACTGACTGGAGGTTTCTATGTGTGGACGTTTTGCACAAGCACAAACCCGTGAAGAATATCTGGCTTACCTGGCCGACGAAACCGATCGTGACATTGCCTATGACCCGGAACCTATTGGCCGGTACAACGCGGCGCCAGGAACCAAAGTCCTACTGCTGAGCGAATGCGATGAGCAACTTCATCTTGATCCTGTGTTCTGGGGTTATGCCCCGGGATGGTGGGATAAAGCGCCACTGATTAACGCGCGCGTCGAAACCGCGGCCACAAGCAGAATGTGCAAACCTCTCTGGCAGCATGGCCGGGCGATCTGTTTTGCAGATGGCTGGTTTGAATGGAAGAAGGAAGGCGGCAAGAAACAGCCCTACTTCATTCACCGCGCCGACGGCCAGCCGATATTTATGGCCGCGATCGGCAGCACACCGTTCGAGCGCGGAGACGAAGCGGAAGGATTCCTGATTGTGACGTCTGCAGCTGATAAAGGTCTGGTCGATATTCACGATCGGCGGCCGCTTGTTCTGTCACCTGAAGCGGCGAGGGAGTGGATGCGACAGGATATAGGCGGAAAGAAAGCTGAAGAGATAGCTGCCGACGGTTCCGTGCCGGCAGACAAGTTTATCTGGCACGCCGTGACGCGTGCGGTAGGTAATATTAAAAACCAAAGTAAACAACTTCTTTCTGAACGTTAAAGGGTTGCTTAAACTATTTATTTTCTGTTTTTAAGGCCTTAATTGCCTCTGTTAGAGATGCCATAGCCTCTTTTCCAAATGTATCTTCTTTACTTTCTATAACAGAGACATCTGGCCATATAATATCCTTGCTCAAGGAATTGATAGTAGCTTTGTTTTTACCATTCCCCCCTGCATTATTATCATTCTCTAAATGGTATAGTAGAAGATATCTGTCAAAAATAGCTTTAACCTTAAGTAAATACACTGAATTATCAGTAAAGTTTTTGTACTGCTTCAAAAACCAGGCGCTTAAAAACTCAATAAATAGAAACAAAAAAGAACAGGATGCAATCCCCCATAAATATTCCTTCTTGTATCCATTATAAAAAAAGATAATCTGCCAAAGAATTATTGACGCCAAATAATATGCAATACCAAATTTTGTATAGGCAATCCCTCTCTGCAGTAAGATCGACGCTTTTTCGTCAGCCGCATCAGCTTTGGCTTGCAGATGAGAAAGCACTCTTAAAGAATGCCCGGCATAATCAACTGCTTTACCTTTAACAGAATCTACATCAGCATCATCGCTGTTGTGTTGATTCACTTCAGAAAAACGTAATGAAATCTGCTCGTCGATGTATTTTTCTACACTATGTACAGAGCTGTATTTATAATCAACATCAACAAAACTATTTTCTGCTTTTCTTGTATAATACCTTCCATGTGAAGAATATGTATATATACCAACCAAAAGTGCCACGCCTATAAAGGTGGGCCAGATATTAGAGAAAAACGGAAAAACAACTGAGCCTATGGGGAATAAAATCAAACCCAATGCAACAACACTCAAAATATAAAAAATTATTTTTTCTGTTTTTATACCATCAACTCTATCATCCATATTTTTAGATTTTATTTGCGCACTATTTGAATCAGTGTCATTTTTTTGGGGTGCAGAATCCTCCGTCCCTTTAGACAACTTATCTGTCTCAACGTCACTCATATTTAACTAATCCATTAACTAAAACCTTTGTATTGTTCATGATAATTTATATACATCTTACCGAACTGTCAAAATATCTGTGTATCGTGTTGTATACCGGGGCGAAAGCATTTCTCGCTTCATCTGCCACTGTTGTTGGATGCCCTGCCCAGCAAAGTAGAGCGTTCCTTTTCCGTCTTTCGCGTTCAAGTGATCAAGCACCTCCATTAACTTAACGCTTCCGGCCCGCGGCGCGTTCTCGTCGAACAGGTTGAGCTGGGCCACCCCTTGGCTGAAAAAATCTCCCAGCATGATTCCAGCCTTTTGATAGCGATGGCCATCCTGCCAGATTTTGTCCAGGCACTTTACCGCGGCGTTGATGATGTCGCGAGAATCCTGTGAAGGGGTGAGAAGCTTTAAGGACGCACTGTTACCGTAATATGGCTCGTTAAGCGCAAAGGGAGAGGTTTTCACGAACGCAGAGATAAAGCGGCAGTACTGATGTTCACCCCGAAGTTTTTCAGCACCACGGGCGGCATAGCTGCAGATAGCCTGGCGCATCTGTTCGTACTCGGTGACGCGTTCGCCGAATGACCGACTGCAGACGATTTCCTGCTTAGCTGGTGCAAACTCCTCCAGATCCAAACATGGTTCGCCGCGCAGCTCCCGGACAGTTCGTTCCAAGACGACATTGAAGTGCTTTCGAATAATCCACGTACTCTGCTCAGAGAGGTCCAGAGCCGTTTTGATACCCATGGCATTGAGCTTCTTGCTGATACGCCTTCCGACGCCCCATACGTCTTCTACTGGTACCAGAGCCAACAATCTGCGCTGACGGTCGATATTGGACAGGTCCACTACCCCGCCTGTCTGCCGCTGCCATTTCTTTGCGGCGTGGTTTGCCAGCTTAGCGAGGGTTTTTGTTTGCGCAATGCCAACCCCGACAGTTAGGTGCGTACGCTTAAGAACTGTTGCGCGGATCTCTTTGCCGAAGTCAGTCAGGTCCCGGCAGTTCCTAACGCCCGTCAGGTCACAAAATGCTTCATCGATACTGTAAATTTCGACGCGAGGGCTCATTTCCTCCAGAGTCGTCATTACCCGGTTCGACATATCAGCGTAAAGCTCGTAATTGCTGCTGAAGCAAACAACGCCAGCGCGCCGGAAAAGCTCCTTTTGCTTGAAAAATGGCTCTCCCATGGTGATTCCTGCCGCTTTTGCTTCTGCGCTACGTGCGATTACACAGCCATCGTTATTTGATAGAACGACAACAGGCCGCCCTCTCAGGTCTGGCCTGAATACAGTCTCGCATGATGCGTAGAACGAATTCACATCACAGAGGGCAAACATATTCAGCTCGCAGATTTAACGATGAAAGTAACAACGCCAAAAACGTCCAGCGTGTCTTCGCTACCAACAACAATCGGACTATATGCGCTGTTCATAGGATTGAGTTGCACTGTAGGGCGCAGCTGCAGGCGTTTTACAGTAAATTCCCCTTCTACTGCTGCGATGACAATGTCACCATGCTCAGCTGTGCGCGAGCTGTCGACCACCAGCAGATCACCGTCGCTGATCCCGGCTTCGATCATCGAATCCCCTGCGGCTTTAACGAAATACGTTGAGCTGGGATGGGAAACAAGCAACTCATTAAGATCAATACGCTGCTCTACATAATCAGCTGCAGGGCTGGGAAAACCACATTGCACCAAATCGCTGTATAGCGGGATTGCGATAATTTCTCGCAGTTCAGTAGGCCTGATAAACTCCATTACGCATACCTCAAATACTGTTTTTATATACAGTAGTTTCGTTTCTGTCAGCGCGCAATACACCTTAGTCGTAGCGACTGTTTAAAGCTTCACCGCTTCGTTTCTAAGTTTCTATCAGGCTTCGAATTATTATTTTTGTAAATTTTCCGACTGAAATCCCAGGTGCACAAATTTAAGCCGGTTTGGATGCAGGGAATTTTTTATACAGCGTGCACACCGCTACGTCGTAAATAATCGCCACCTGCTTTCTGTCCAGGCCGTTTGAAATCAACCTGCCAGCCTGCGCCCATTGCTCCGGTGTTAGCTTTGGTCGTCTGCCTCCTATGCGCCCCTTCTCCCGGGCAGCCGCCAGTCCTGCCCGGGTGCGTTCCACGATTAACTCCCTCTCCATCTCGGCCAGGGCTGACATGATGTGGAATATGAAACGCCCCATTGGGCTGGAGGTGTCTATGCTGTCCGTAAGACTTTTGAAGTGGATGCCGCGCTGCCGGAGTTCGTCTACCAGCAGTACCAGGTTCCGCATGCTTCGCCCGAGGCGATCCAGCTTCCACACTACCAGCGTATCGCCCTCATTCAGCGTTCGCAGAAGCTTTTTAAGCGCTGGCCGGTTCGCTACCGTCCCGCTCATTTTTTCCTCAAAAACCTGTTCACATCCTGCTCGTTCGAGAGCTTGTCGCTGAAGATCTGTGTTTTGGTCATTTGTTGACACCCTAACGTAGCCAATTTGCATATTTTTCACCCAATATTTTCTGCAAAAAAATCAGGTGAAGTTATCGGCATGGATGCCGCAGGGCAATCTAGAAAACGTCGGTTTAGGAAGTAGCGCGACTAAGAACGTCGGAACGGCAGTGGGAAATGTTATGGAGGTGGGCGCGTTTGGGTTCGGAGGCAAAGGAAACTCATTCAACGCGGATACAGTTGCTGAGGTATGGGCAAACCTCATGGATAAAGGTTCTCGTGTATTTCGTAACAACAAAACTGTTAACTCACAAACATCTTATGCTGCATCGCTATATTTTGCAGCTGAAGATACGCATGCGATCATCAGCGTTGCTTACGGAACTGGGGTGGTGGGGGTCTTGGCAAGAAACACCTCAGGAACCTCCGCAACCTCAACCTTTAACATGCTTTACGGCACAGCCAACACGACCCGCGCAAGCGACGGTACATTGAAATCTGCATCGCCAGTGGTGGCAATATTTTCGAATGGCTCATACCGGACGAATGACGAATCGGAGGGCTGCACTGTAACCCGTCTGGCCACCGGCCAATATCTGGTTGAAGGATGTCAGGGGCTGAACTCAGACGCAGCATGGGGCGGCATCGATGGCGGTTTTGACATCCCTACCGATCGCAACAGGCAGCCGCTTATCTGGCTGGATTATGAGGTTAACGGGGATGGCTCGGTGCTGGTGAAAACCTATCACCGTACTCACCCTGATGCGCCAGCGTTTGCCAGGAACGAAATAGACGGCGTAGGTGATGGAGATCCGGTCGACATCCCCCGCGACCAGTTTGTGTCCGTGCGTGTCGAAATGCCTGCTGATTCTTTGTACAACCAAAAACTCAGTGCGGCAGAGCTGGCCATGACTGCCGATGCAGGTGAATAAAGGTCGGTTTGGTAGACAGCAATGGTGTCATCCCATTAGAACTGGGAGGAACAGGTGCAAAGACTGCCAGTTCTGCACTCTCAAACCTTGGCGCGCTGGGCTTGAGCGGAGGTACATTAACGAATGCTCTGAATATCGCAGGTATCGCTGGCAACCCTTACGCTTTTACCGTTGAAGGACTTTCAACGGTGGGTAGTGTATGGGCTCATACGGTGATGGTTAACGGTACTCCTCGCTTCAGGGCAGGTGTTGCAGGCATTGGTGGTGCCGTCTCTTACCAAATCGCAGGAAGAAATAATGGCACCGATGCATTCTCAACAATGCTGTCTGTGAAGCCAGGCTCAGTTGTTTACACTTCTGAAAATACCACGAAAGCCAGCGACGGAACGCTCAAGGCAGCATCCCCTGTAGCCCGTATAGTGAAAAGTCAGGAGGAATGTCAGCGGACTGATATCGATGAACCAGGCTTTTTCTGGAGCGGCTGTGGTACGGCGAACGCCGAGGCTGAAGGAATCAAAATCTCCCGCCTGGATGTTGGTGTATATGCCCTGTTCGGTTCCGCAGGCTTGGCATCAGAAGGCTGGCAGTTACTGCCGCCAATGGACCCTGGCGGCATGGGAGAACTGGGTGTGGCTGAAGCTGAACAAACCGCTGACGGCGAGCTGACTATCCGCCTGTTTAAGCGAAAATACATGCTGAGCGATGAAGGGGAGATCGTCAAAACAAAAGGGGAACCGATGGACGTGCCGGTGAACAGCTGGATCGATGTTCGCCTGGATATGCCTGATGATTCTGCCTTTAATCAGCGGATGAGACAGGAACCACAGCTTGAGCCTCTTTCTCCAGCTCTCTGACACGGATTGTCAGGGCTTTGATGGCAGCAAGCGCATCGAGCACTAGAGGGTTGAGGTCAAGTGTCATTTTCCCCGATTCCTCAGCTGAATGAACATACTGGGGATCTATCTTTTCCAGTTCCTGAGCAATAACGCCGCGGCGAATGACTTTATCTTCATCAGCAAGATAGTAGAAGGTTTTAAAATCCATTGCCCCGATGTTTGACAGCGATTCGTTTAGATCCAGATCCCCGGTCACTTTCTTAAAGTTAATGTCCGATGTTCCTGCTGACTGAAATACCGTCCATGGAGCATCTGTTTTTGCAGTTTGAGGATTCGTGTTTAACAGAAAACGGCAATAGCCAGCTCCGCCAGTGGTAACCCACATTTGCGCTATGCGCTGAGTGTTATAAGAGCTTTGGTAGCCACAGCCATTGGCAGGAGCCCAACTTGTGTTACCGTCAGCATCACTGATAAACGATGAGTTTGCATCATTTGGCCTTGGAGCCTGGTATGTTCCAACCCCAAAAGCCCCCACTTGCATGACATTACCGGAGTCCGTTCCGACGTCCCTCGTCGCGGATGTTCCCAAACCGAGGTTTGCGCGAGCGTCAGCGGCATTCGTTGCCCCGGTCCCGCCGTCCGAAACTCCAACCGCCGCATTGCTCCCTTTCTGGACCAGTTTGCCGATCGCAGGAATGGTCACGCGTACGCCGTTGATGGTGACGGTGATGTTCTGGTTTGCTGAGGTGGTGGCGAACGTCTCCCAGGCGCCGATGTTCTCGTCGTACTCGTTGATGAGCTGAGACATGCTCTGCGCCAGGCCGTCGACTGAGAGACTATCAGTAACAAGAATGCCGTACTTCTGGCCGCTCAGCGCCGGAGACGCGGCAGGCGTAACCGTCAGTGACGTCGCACTGTTGATGGCGGTGATCTGAAACATCTGTACCGGGTTAGAAAGAACAAACAACGTCTGGCCAACCCGAATCTGGCTGGCCGGTGCCGTCCAGTTCGTGCCGGTGCCGGTGGCTGTATTTCCGTTAATGGCGATGGTGCCAGTGTTATAAAGCATATTTTCTCCAGGCAATAAAAAACCCCGCCGAAGCGGGGTTTGTTCAAAACTGAATGGGTTAGTGGCAGGTGGTGCTGGTGAACGTGTTGGCGCTCACCCATGACCAGTTAAAGGGATAACCGGCGCGGTACTGCGTCTGATTATTTTGCTTGCGGACTCCGTAGATCTGGACGCTGCTTTCCTGTCCGCCAACCAGGGCTGTTCCGGTGCATACAGGTTGCTGCTTCTCAATAACGCCAGCGCAACCGGAGAGCAAAACCGCTACCGCCAGGCAAAGAATCATATTTTTCATATTTGTTATATCCCAGGGCATTCATGAAGCTACACAATAACAATATGAATCAATGGGATATAATTGATTTGGTAGATCAATTATTCGAAATTGATCGTTCAAAACGATCAATCATAGTTGGCGCAGTTAATGGCCATAATCACGTTCCTCAGATTCGAATACGCGACGTTTTGAAGGTTGCCGCCGGGGGTTGTCTGCGGTCTGGCGAATATCCGCGTATTGCTTCCCTCAAGTTTTGCCATGCTCTTGTATATGGCCATGTATGGCTGCGGCTGACCGCCAGCCGATATAACCCCGGTAATTAGCCCCAGCATGGCAGGCATACAGGCCCACTTCCCCGCCAGAGTTGTATTGATGTTGTATCCTGAGCTGGCATCCACCCCGGCGGTACCGAGGGTGACAACATCGTTCAGCGTGCGCGTTTCGTTTGTTAAAATCAGCGTCCCTGATGCATCCCACACAGCCAGCCCGTAGTCTGGCTTTGTCTGCGGGAAAATAGAGAAAAAATAAACGTACGCTGTGCCGGTTGCATTCGGTCTGAGAAAATCAATCGTGATGGTGTTCCCGCTTATCGTCTGAGTGATTTCGACCTCAACCGTGCAATGAACGAAGGCGACAACAGGCTGACCTGCGGGGAATGTGTGCGTCACTTTGGTATTGAACCCCGATGTTCCCTGAAGTGCCGCTGTCTTTCGCGCCTGAAGAGCGATTGGCGAGCTGTTCGCGGTCACCCATACTTCCCCGCTCGTGGTCGTCAGTAAAACGCCATACTCCGCCATTTATGCCCTCTCGATCTGGAAAATGAGATAAGCCGCTGCCGCAGGCTCAGTCCCTGCTGAGTAGTCGGTATCGCCTACTGCTGACACTGTTGCTGTTCCCCCCGAAATGGTGATCTTCCTCCGACTCGTACCAAACTGATCACCGTTCATGCTCTGAAAATAGGTAAGCCTGCAACCCGGTGGAAGCGCTACGGAGTAAGAGCCTGTTTTCTGGTTCTGGGCCAGCTGAAGATAGCCACAAACGCTGACAGGCTTAACGCCATAGTTGTTTACCTTGCCTGAGGCGTCCCATGTCTGGACACCATATTCCGCCATCCAGTCCTCCTGAAAAAAGAGGCCCGTAAGAGGCCTCCCGTTACCATGTTCCCGTGATTCTCCCGATCTGCACCCTCAAAACATTCCTGGAGTCCCGCACGCTGATTGTCTGGTTTGTCTGTTTCATTGCCCCCTCACCAGCTGTCGAACCGTAGTTCTCAAACGTACCGCCCTTATCCAACCTCCACCCGACTGAGCCAGCGACATAGTTATTGGACTGGATGTAGTTGCCGATCTTGGCGTTGCTGATGGTGCCATCACCTATCAGCGCGTCTCTGATGAACACCTGCCCATTCTGGATAACGAACGGAAGGGTCACCGTAGCTCCGGCCTGGTGCGTTACGGCGAAGCGGTCAGCCAGGAAGATAACCTGCGACTGCATACCAGAAGGCGTATTCTCAACGCCGATCCCCATCCCAGCCGCGTAATACTGACCGTTGCTGGATAACCCGACCTTGATGCTGTACATCGCCTTCAGATCCCCGTTAACGTTCGCGATGGCCTGAGCGTTAGTGGTAATGGCTGAGGTATGTCCGTTGATGGTCGCCGTGATGCCGTTTATCTGCGTGGCCGTGGCCTGCTGGTAATCGGAGAAGGTCTGGTTCAGGCTGTTTATGGATGCCTTGTTGCCGTTCACGTCAGTCTGCAAACTCAGCAGCGAACGCGCCGTTGCCTCCTTCTCGTTGACGATCACCTCATCAATGCGGTCCAGCTGCGCGCTGTTACCGGCGACCGATGCAGACAGCGTTTTTCGCGCCGCCACCTGCGCCAGGTTACCCTGAATAATCGCGATGGCGGAGGTCTTCACTCCCCCCGCCATGCCGTCCACAGACACGCTGATGTTATCGATGCGCTGGCCCAGCGCGGTATTGGCCGTCGCCACTGTCTGCTCAAGCTCGCTCAGAGAAGAAGACACATTTCCGACCTTGCTCGACAGGTTTGTAACGCTGGTCTGAACCTTCCCGATATCCTGGGCATTTTGGGCAATTTTCTGCGCCTGTTGCTCCAGTTCGTCGTTGGCCTGTTTGATGTCGTTAGCCATGCCAGCAATTTTTTCATTGCTGTCTACCGCGTTCTCGATCAGGTCCTTGAATGTATCGGAGCCTTTCATGTCCTCCAGAATGGCATCGGTGATATCGGATACATCAATGCTGGCCTGTCCGCGCACAAAGTCAGTGTACCCTGATTCGTTTCCGCTGCGGTCAACCAGCTGCGCGCGGTACCAGAAAATTTGCCCTGCCTTAAGGCCCATCTGCTGATACTTGCGCTGCGGATAGGGTACGTCTGCCAGAAGCATCGCATCGTCTTCCGTCCCGGTCAGGCTGTACTGAATTTCCGTCTTCAGCGTGTCGTCGGTGTTCGCCGGGAATCCCCAGCTCATCTCAATACCGAAAATCACATTATCAGAAGCGATGAAGCCGACCGGTTTCGGCGGATTGCCCACTTTACCCGTCAGCGTTTTCTCTTCTGAATAGCCCCACCCGGAAGAAATTTCTGCGGCATTGATGGCGCGCACCCGTACCAGATAACGCCCGGCATAAATTCCAGGAACGTCGAATGACGTGGTGGAACTGCGCGGCACGTTAACCCAGTTCCCGTCGTTGCGGCGCCATTGCGCTTCATAGGCGATAGCGTTCTGCGCCTGGTCCCAGCTCACGCGCATTGTTTCGACGCTGATATTCTGCTGCACTACTGAAAACGAACTGATTACGATGTTGTCTGGTGGTGACTGATTGCCAGGCGGGATCACGCTCACCGGCCGCTGGTCAATGATGGCTCCGGTATCGATTCGGGCATATTTATCCGGATCATGATTTGCACCGACGATTGTGAACGTGCCGTCATTATTATCAGTTACCGTAATAACGCGATACTGCTGTGCATAGAGTTCATCAGACTCTATGACCCACACGGCCTGAGTCACAGGTGTTTCGCTGTAAGCAGTCGTAACGGTTACTTTATTGCCCGTTATCGACTGGATGGTGCGTGACTGCGCAACCCCTGATGGCAGATTGATAATCATCCTGTCGCCCGAAGATGCATCTGGCGCCCTGTCCAGCGTCAAAATACGACCATTCACCGCTGAAACACGGCCGCCAAGGTCACGTCCGGAAAGATTTCGGTCGGCTACAGCAATTACATAGCCAGGCTGTGGAATATTGCCGTCTTCCCCTACATTGAAAGTAACAACGCGATCTTTGTTGTTGGTGAGGATCCCCCATCGCCCTTTGCGATTCGCTTCCGACTGACGGGTACAACCGATCGCAGTTATCTCAAGTTGATTAAACCCATAACGCGCAACCAGGGCCTGCTCAAAAACAGGCTCCATCGCATCAGAATAAGCGTTATCAGGATCAGACCAGGAAACCAGCGCATTGGTGTAACGGTTCTTTGTGGTGCTGCTGGAATAGGTAAAGCGGCCATCAATAACGTTCGCATGAGTGTATGTAAAATCAACATCTCTCGGCATGTCCGCCAGCGCCACAATCTGGTCGTCGCCCCAGTAGGTCATCCCACGGAAGATGGCAGCAAAATCACGCAGGACCGTATAAGCGTCGTTGCGTTCCTGAATGTAGACGTTGCAGGTATAACGTGGTTCGGTACCACTTCCGCCTTTGCCATCCGGTACCATTTGATCGCAATACTGCGCAACCTGGTAGAGCGTCCATTTATCTATGTTGGCCGTTGTAAGACGATCCCCAAGACCGAAACGGTCGCTAACCACCAGGTCGTAGAAAATCCATGCAGGGTTATCGGTCCAGGCCCATTTAAATGTCCCAGCCCACGTACCGCTATAAGTGCGGGTTTCGGGGTCGTAAGTATCCGGAATGCGGATAACGCGGCCGCGGGGCTCGCAGGAGATCTGCGGGATAGAGCCGTTAAACTGGCTGGAATCGAATTCGATATAAAGCAGCGCTGTGTTTGGATAGCGTAATTTGGCGTCAATTACCTCGGTGAAGCTCTGCAGCATCATCGCGTCGCCGATCTTCGCACTGTTGGCATCAGACGTAATCTTACGGAGTCGGATTGTCCAGGTTCTGCCAGCCTGAGGTAGATCAATACGGTGGCTGCGCTCGTAACCTGACGTCGTTTTGCCGGTCACGCTGGTATTGAGTACCGTCTGCCATGTGCCGCCGTCCGTCTGCAGGTCAATCGCATAATTAACCGAGTAACCGACCAGATCGCCGTCGTCCTCCTGCCTGAAAAGCGAAGGCCATTTCAGGCGCAGGCGAACAGCTGAAAGCTGCGTATTGGTAAACGTGCGCGTCCACGCTGTAGCGCTCGATACCTCAGTTCCCACGTTGATTTCGTTTTCGGTACCAGGTATGCCCTGAATATATTTTTGCGCCTGAGTTCCCGCGCGAAATTCCCACGTAACGCCGCTGAAGTTTTGAGAGCCATCAGCATTCTCCAGGGCCGTTCCGTCCAGGTAGATATCTTTCGCCGTCAGCTGCCCTGCAAATTCTCCCTCTCCCAGTGCAACGAGGATTTTTGCCTTTGCAACAGATTGCAGATCATCAGGCTGTTCGGTAGGGGTTCGGGAACTTGAGCTGCCGCCCTTGCGGCCTTTTATAGCGATTGCAGTTGCCATATTGCGCCCATGAAAAAAGCCACCCGAAGGTGGCCTGAAAGAAGGTATTTATTGCTGATCTTCGGCATAAATCCCGGCAGAAATAATCGCGCCGCCGATTCGCCGGCGGCCATAAAGAAGTGGTACCGGATTCCCCTGGGCTGTCGTGTTTGTTACTCCACCAAAGGCGTAGCTGGCTTGGTTATCCGCAGATTGCTTACTGGCGAGCCCGGTTGTCTGTGGAGAAAGCATCTGGACTACGCCTCCGATCGCCATTGATGCCCCAATCCCCGCCACAGCGCCCCATCCACCAGCGAAAGCGGTACCACCAATCCCAATCGCGGCCCCTCCCGTGACGAACGCGGCAACAGCGACAAGGGCAACCCCGAGGATTGTCTGAAACACCCCGGCTCGCTTACTGCCGATGATCACCGGCGCGATGCGGATTTCCTCTTTGCTCCTGTCCATACTGAGCTCATCGTTTGAGAGGTTTCGTTTCCCGCTGAATACCGCATAAGTTAAACCTCGTTGCTTACTGGTATTAAGGAAACGTTCAAAACCCGGCACGATAACGCTCAGGGCGCGGATGGCCTCCTTTGGTGAAGCGACTGATAAACGATATTCACGCCCGAAGGTGGCGCCTAGCACGCCGTATAATCGAATTGTGCGGACCGGCTCAACATTGAGTAATGCAGCCATTTTTCCCCCATAAAAACTGTCACAGGCAGTTATCAGAAACAGTCTTTAAAGCGCAGTATTTTCATCGTGCGCTCACGCCAGTAACCGCCATAAGGTACGCGCTGGCTCAGATGCCCATAAAGGTGATGCAGTAGCATGTTGCCTTCCAGCAGAATCCCCGCATGATTCCACTTATCAGCCTGAACCTGCATGATCACCATATCGCCAGGTTTTGGCGGCCCGTCGAATTCACGGAATCCGCACTCATACCAGCAATCCTGATAGAAGTTGTCCGGGTAGTCGTTTTCCCACCAGGGATAATCGACCCGGTAATCGTGAAGCTCTATCCCGTGTGTTTGCCGGTAATAGCTCATCACCAGACCCCAGCAGTCGAAGTGACCAAGCACAAACGGTCGCTCCAGCAGCGGCAGTTCTCCACGCGGCTGGATAGTCCGTAAATCCCCCTCCGGCCAGCTCACGATATGCCAGGGTAAAAGGGTTGCATCGCATTGCGCTTTATCCAGCTCGCTCGGTTGCGTCGTGGCATCTGGGTGACTGTGAGCGATGGCGATCACCTTCCCCCAGTCTTCTGCAGCTGCATAGTCTTCGGGGCAAAGTACAAAATTGTCCTCCGGCGCCGCGGCAAGATTCCGGCACGGGAAATAACGTTCAACACAGCTTTTCTGCGCCACCACGCCGCAACACTCGCGAGGATACTCAGCTGCAGCATGAGCCATAATCGCATCGATGGTTTTCTGACGCATATCAGCTCCTGATCAAAGACGTGCCAGGGAACCCACCAAACGGCAGTTCGTTGCCGTCTCCATGCCGGAGCTTACAGGCCGTAAGCGTGCCGTTGCATTCATCCAGAGAGGGGTCGCTCACCGGGTTGTTGTTTTTATCGAAATAGCGGGTTCCGGCATAGTCGCAGCCATCGCCGGTGCGATATTTATTCCGGATACACCAGGTACACAGAGAATGAAGTTGACGTGTAGGAATCATCTTTCCCTGTAACGACATTGGGCTATCGAGTACAAATTCGATACTTTCGCCCGGAATTTCGCTGCTTTTACTATCGATGTAAAAAACTCGTTTTCTGACCTGTTGCGGATCAGCTGTTGGGTTACCTGCTGGGAAGTTCTTCGCATCGAGATAGTGCGAATAGGTGTCATGGATAGAGACTTTCGCCTGTAGCATATCGTCATAAGCAAGGCACAGCGCTGTAATCTTGCTTTCGATATCTGCAACCGTCAGCGTTGGCTGGGCGCTGTTGCCTTCAGTGGATGCTTCAAGTCCTTCAATTTGATACGGCCAGGCGGCATATTCTTCCCCCTGCCACCAGATGCTTTTCGCCTTCAGCTTTGATTCATCACCACCAGCGGCGGCGATTTCTTCTTCCGTGTGCGGGAGATTGTACGCGTGAAATCGCAGTACATCATCCACGCCGAACGTAGAGCCATCAACTTCGATAAGCCGGACTTTGTTGCCGGGCTCAAGGCTTTGATAGTCTGCGGTGATCATGGTGCGTACGCCTGTTTGAATGTTGAAGAAATGGTCAGAACGTTGCTGGATAAGGGCTGTGACTTGATTGATTCGGCCTCAATCCGATAGAGCCCTGTTTCGCCAACTGGCGATGTCCAGATAAATGACTTTGTGACGTGAGAACGAAAGAACTTCAGGGCCTGAAGCATGTCCGCTTTTTTCCCCGTCAGTGTGACAGGCCATGACTGCTTTTCAGGGTTAATGCCTTCCCCGGCGATCTGCTCATAGCCGTCGCCAAAGGTTGCAGAGCGCGTTTTAAGGCTGAATGCCCCTTCCATCCCCGCCTGTATCTGTGTTCGCCAGGTGAACGTTTCGATTGCCATGCTATCTCCGGACATAAAAAAACCCGCCGAAGCGGGTTAAGTGTTAATATATCAATAAATAAGTTAAAGATTTTTCAATTGGTATTAAAGTTTCGCGTAAGCTTAAAAGTGATTGACTGGTTATTCGCCTCAAGGATATATAAAACAGCACCTTTATAGCGTATGGTTTTTGATTCAGAAAGGTCATATTCGACTTCATTTGAGAAGGCAGCTCTTGCCAATCCCCCCTGAAACTCACGATAACCAATATTTATCTTATTCCCAACCTTACCATTATAAATCAAGGTTTGTTGAAAAGCCGACTGCTGTTCTGTTTGAAATTTCACTTTTGAATATGGTTTCCCTGTATCACATTTGGTCGCGCCATAGATTGTCACAATACAGATCTCACCATTTTTTTTGAGCTGAATACTTTGAGTTGGATCGTTGACCATAAATCGATTCGGTACTAGAGCACCTGATGATCTTTCTACATTAGAGAAAAACTCAGATTTGGAATCCTCGCCAATTTTTACGTAGTCACCTGCAGGGATTGTATATACCCCTATGGATCCGATCTCAACTGCCTGATTGAAATGAATAGCATCAATACTGGCGTCGATACCCTGTCTAACCATATCTTCACCAACATAGGTAGTCGTAGTCGTATTAAGCGGCGGTATACTTATCTCTTTCGTTTGGGGTACATAGTTTCTAGCTGGCGTAGTACATCCGGCAACCAGTAAAGTCAGAATTGTCAGCCCTAGTAATTTTCTCATTGCAATATCCTTAAGTTACAATCAGAAACATCCTAACATTAACTTTTATTTGGTCAATGACTATCCATTTCCTAAGATCAGCAATTAAAACCGAATTTTAAGAAAGTTTTCCATTAACGCATTTTCGTTGCATTCCAGATGAGCCCTCCGGGCCTTAATTGCTTCGCAATACCTTCGCGCACTGACTGATCAATAGTTTGCTTATAGGCTCGGTACATCGTATCGCTACCAGCGTTTGTTTGCTGTTGCGGGCTCTGGTTCTGCACAACAACAGACGTTTGAACAGTAACACTGCCAGCGCCAGCGGATTGCAATCCATACATGGGCGCGGTGCCTACATACCCGCCGTTTGCATAGCCCTGAGCGCCTCGCATCAACGCGTAAAGGTTGCCAACACCCAACGCGCTGGTAGCCTCTTTGGTGAAAACAAACTCCCCACCGTGGACCACACCCTTCGGCTGATATTTACCGCCATCGCCGGTATAGCCAACCGCACCACCATTGGCGTACTCAGGGATATAACCGCCTGACCACGCCTGTTTTATTCCAAGGAAATTACCGAACCACGTTCCACCAAAGGCTGACTTCATTCCATTAACCAGAGCCAGTTGAGTCAGCATCTGGGCGATGCCCTTCAGGAAGGTAGTCAGGAAGTCGGAGAAGTTAGATTTACCAGTAGTAAAAAAGTCGGTGAGCGTGCTGGCCATCCCGGTGAACGCATTGCTGGTAATCGTCTGCACCTGCGAGTAAACATTGGTCGCGCTGTCCTCAAATTCAGCCCAGCCCTTTTTCGCGCCAGTCAGCCAGTCGCCACGTAACCGATCCTCAGCATCATAGTAATCATTCGCCGCTTTAAGCTGCTTCTGATAACCCTCGTCGTCAAGCGTGCCGCCTGAGTTGATCCATCCAGAAGAAAGCTGGCTCTTTGCCAGCTCACGTTGTGCCTGACGGTCACTCATCCCGGCACCGTTCACTAATGCAGCCTGCTTCTCTGCCATCTGTGTGACGTATTTCTGCGAGGTATCCATTCGCTTGTTCAGCTGTTCCTGTGCGGTAATCTGATCACCTAACAGGGCTTTCTGCCGTGCCAACTGAAGCACCTGGTCTTTACTCGCCAGCAGGGATTGTTCCTGCTTTGTCAGTGAACGTGAACGCGAGGCCTCCTCCAGCACCTGAAATTTCGCTTCAGTTGTCCACAGATCTTTGCGCTGCTGGCTGATAGTGTCGTTCAGCCTTTTATGCTGCTGCAGCGCGCGTAACTGAGCCTGAAGCGCCAGCAGCTCTGCCTGGGCAGCATCCGTGCTGCGATCGCCAGCCGATAAAGTGCCCTGCTTTCCGGTTTTGGTCTTTTTGCCGAAAGAAGCGACTCCTTCCCGATCCTTCTGGGTGGTTGCGGTACTTATCTTTCTGGTCGTATCGAGGTATTTACCTGCACTGATATCAGCGGCATCCCAGTCATTTTTCAGCTGAGAGACGCTGTCGCCATAAGCGCTGGCCATTTGTTCGTTGTAGTCCTGCCATCCCTGCAAAGTATCTGTTTTCGCCCAGTCGGGAACGAGGTTGATCGCGGCAGCGATAGAGGAAGAAATGATCTGGTTCAGCTTCTGGAAAACGATCGCAACGCTGTAATAAATTGCGTTGAATTCCTTCAGGGTGTTTGATGCCAGCTCAGCTACCCACTGACCGATACTCTGCATGGCCTCAGACGCCCAGCCCTTAATATCCAGCCACAGGCGACCAAACGGCGTCAGCGAGTCGTAAGCCTGTTCTCCGCGCTTTGACATCGTATCGCCAAACAGGTCCATAGCCTGCGTAACGGCCGCGGTCTGGTCCTTTTGCTTGATCAGATCGTCAACATGCTTAAGTTGTGAAACGGTCAGGAAATTATATTGTTCGTTGAGACTCTGCAGCGCTTTAACAGGGTCTTTTTCGATGTCCTTATAGGCTTTGGTGATGTCCTGCGCCGAGACTATACCGGTCTGAACCGCCAGCGCCGTGGAGCCCGCTGCTTTTTCAAGTTGCTGCTGTGTCAGCGATCCCATGCCAACTAGCTCAGTCATCAAACTCTGAACGGTTCCTACAGTAGCGCCAGTAGAGGCAGCAATAGACTGGGAGGAAGCCATGATCTGAAGCGCTGACGTGCCGGCAATGTTGCCAGTCCTGATAATGGCCTTGTTGATTTCGTCGTAGGCGGTGAAGTAGTCCGACCCCGCTTTCGCCGCAATCAGAACGGCACCAGCCAGGCCGCCAATGGCCACTCGGGCAGGAGTCACCATCGACAACATCGCTTTCAGAGCATTGCCTACACCGCCAAACGAGTCACGGAGCTGACCGCCCTGCTGAATAGCAACCATATAAACCGGCATGCCGGAAGCCAGTGAAGTCACAATGTCGGTCATTTGCATCGGTAGATAACGCATAGCATTGCGATATTGACCCGCGCTGACAGCCCCAGACTTCCATGCTTCTTCCTGCTCTTTCAGCTTTGCGATCATTGGTGCAGCACGATCGGATACGCCGAGTTGGGCAGCTTTTAGCTCTAACAGTTCTGCGCGCGTTCTTCCGATTGCTGTGACCTGCTCCTCCAGCGAATCGATAAAGGTTTTGCTCGCTGCAGCTGCCCGCTGCGCTGCCTGAGCCTGCTCAATGCGAGCCCGCCCCTCTGCGGTCTCAGACTCCATTACCTGTGCCAGTTTTGCCCGCGTCGTCTCAAGCACGCTGTTGTAACGAGTAAAATCCTCGTCTCCCACCAGCCCTTTACCACGAAACTTCGCCAGGCTCTCCTGGATAGTGTCCAGCTCATCCAGCGCCTTGTTTACCGGACTAATTTTATTCAGCAGGTTCTGCAGTTCCTGACGCTGCTGCTTCAGGCTTTCGCTGTTCTTCTTCTGGTTATCGATGCCGGTGCGGAACGTACTGTTCAGGTCATCCGCTTTACCTGCAGCAGCGGTCGCGGTCTCCTGGAAGCGATCCAGTGCCTGGTTACCGCGCTCCAGCTCAGTGGTATTTACGCGCAGGGAAATCGTGGCGATATCGTTACTCATTCCGCCCTCTCTTTATGCATAACTTTTAGTGCGGCGCTCTCCATGATTCGGATGTCCGAAAGTGCGGTTGCCTCGTCCTCGACGTGGTGCAGGCGCATTACCCAGGGCAGCACGTTGTAATCAAGCCCTGATGCCCCTCCCATACCCGTGCGCCACTGCGTGCTGACAGCCTGAAACACCAGGAATGAAGGCCATACATCTGGCCATACGTCGATGTATTGATCGTCGTAGTCATCCGGCGTAAGCCCGTAAGGCGCCAGGTCTGCCGCTGTGGGTTCAGGCGTATAGAACGCAGAGGCAACCGCTATCAGTTTTTTTCGCGCTGCCCCATCAGCTCGCGGTAGTAGGTTTCCGGAATGGCCTTCATTGCCGCCGGATAGTTTTCAAGCAGTACCGACAGATTCTCCGCGTTGAACGCATCGGGAAGCGCCCAACCAGAAATGATTTCCATTAGAAAATCAGTGGCGGTTTTGCCTTCGAGTCTTTCCAGGTCAGCTAGTTCTTTAAGCGGCTTGTGATTAAACGTGAACGTCAGCACGCCATCCTCATCCCCGGCACGGGGAATCGAGACATTGGCCTTAAAAGTAGGTTTGGGCTGAAGAGTGAATTTGGTCGCCATTGATACCTCTTACGAAAAAAATGCCTCCGCAAAGGGAGGCAAAGATAGTGAAAGTTCTGACGGGTCAGGCGGCAGCGTCGGTCAACTTATAAAACGTCATCGCAGGTGACTGCAGGTTCAGCACCACGCTCACTGTCTCTACCTCGTTAACCGCTGTGGTCGGCGTGTCATCAAAGGATACCGTGGCCGCCCAGTACCGGTTCTCCTTCGCCTTCGGCACGTACATGTACGCTGCAACAGTCTCTTCCTCTTCATCCAACTGGCGCAGTAGTGGATAAACCGGGAGCGCAGAGTCATGTGCAATCGAGTAGGTCTGAGAGACAGCAGATTTATAGGTATTCAGGTTGCGCTGGCGGTCATCGCTCAGGAACTGAATCTGCGTTGTGTTCTGATCGCCACCGGATTTAGAAACCTCAGTGATTTGCGGCAACTCGGTCCATTCAAGCACTTTGCGGATCGAACCGATACCGCCACCAGCAGCATATTTGTTTTTGTTGGTGGTATTGATATTGCGAAGAGTGACAGCGCTTTCTGCAATCGCATCAATTTTTGCAATGACGTTATCAACACCGGACCAGTTGCAGCTCACATGGACAATATCACCCACCTTGAGTGCGTCAGCTTCACTCACGGTGATCACCATGTTTTCGGCGTTCGTCGCCCCGGTGAAAGTAATGGCTGGGCCATAGCCCGATGCAAGATAGACGTGAGCGCCGTTAGGCAGTGCAAAGCCCATAATGGTTACTCCTTTAGAAACGGGAAAACCGGCTCAAGGCCGGTCAGTTGTGGGACATCACAGAGGGAATCAGCTGGTAATGTCTGTCCGATAATTCAGGCTGACAGGAACGGTGTAGGACACAGGTGTAGGGACGCCGCGGAATATGCCAGGCGCGCTGCTAATCCAGCAGGTAAAGTCTTTGCCTGCAATTTCCAGCCCCTCGGGGAACAATTCCGCTACTCTGCCCGCCAGGGCAACGACGGAGGTACGGCCGGAGCCGGCTGGCGCCACGACATTAATCTGGTACACGCCAGAATAAGTCCGACAGCGCAAGCCGAGATCGATTATTCGCGGTGTAACGGGCATATCGTGAACGGCCAGGTACATCTCGTTAGCAGGAGGTGAAAACGGCACATTCTCCCATGCAACCGAAATGCCCTCAGCATCGGCCCAAGTACCCAGTCTGGCGGCCAGTGCAGATGCAATATCAGGAATCACTTAGTCACCTCCCTGACAGCTTCCTCAAAGAAGCGTTGAAACTCAGCTGCAGTTATGCGGACCACGCCGCCCGGCGCCTGTGTGGAATGCCCCATTTCAAGCGGGTAGGCATAGGGCACGTTGTTGCAGAAATAAATGGCCTTCATCCCGACTTTGAAGAGCGACAGCGTGTAGTTCCCGGCCGCTTTTGTCAGGTCGCCGGTCTTGTCTATTCGCCCTGTTTCATCAGTCGTTGGCGCATCAAAGGACACCTGCCAGTTACCGCGAAAGCGTCCGCCCGTATACCCCGGCGGTGTTTTGATATCCATCCCATCCACCACCTGGGCTTTTTTCTTCAGTCGCCCGGTTTTGGTCAGGTTGTCGGGATTGGCCCGCTGCGCTTCGTTATGGTCGTAAACAGCGCGATTATAGGAAACGGCTGTCTGGTTAACTTCCCACAACTCCGGGTTGCCCACTGGGGACATCATCACCAGTTGATTAAGGATCCGAATGCCGACTGCGCGTACGACTGCTTCCTGATTCGCTTTGGCTTTGTCCACAAATGCTGTGATAGCAGCTGTGAACGCCTTATTATCGCCCATTTTATGCCCTCAACTGAGCTTTGTAGCAGAGCACCACAGCGCCCGGTTTCACCGGGTTAGGTTTAACAACGCGGTGGCTTACGCCGTCCACGTCAATCAGATCGCCGGTTTTAATTTCCTTCTCAGCAGTGAAGGCAATCCGTACATCGCCGTTTTCAATGACGGTTCCGTCAATTTCGCCTGGCTCATATTCGGTTTTTACCCCGTTCGCAGTGAACTGAACATCATCCGTTTTGTGCTCGACTCCGCCAATAACAGTCACAGAGCCTTTACGGATTACGCTGTATTCCGTACCGTTTTGCCTGAGCATGCGGGTCGTTCTGGCCTGCATAAGTTGGTAATCAATCGACATATCAGGCCCTCTCTGCAAATGCATTGATGGCGTAACCTCGACCACCAGCAAGGTCGCCCAGCAGCGCCATAACGGCAGGATAGGACGGCGTGAAAACCTCACCATCTGCGACCGCATAGGTCATCGTGACGGCACCTTCCACACGTTCCGTTTTCACAGCGGCTTCGCGCACACTGGAGAGTAAATCGCCGTCGATTGCCTCTACCGCCAGCATGCACTGCGCGGTTATAACCTGCCGTGGAACTTCATCCGGCGGGAAATCATGTTCATCCAGAACGACATTCACGCGTGGCCATGCCAGCGGCTGTCGAGGGTCGGCTTTTGAGCCAACCCAGTCCAGCCCCTCCAGGTAATCCATTGCCTTAATCAGCAAAGGTGTGAGCTTGTCAGGCAGTTCAATGCCGCGTATTTCCGCAAATGAGACAAGATCCTCTTCACTGGCGTAGCTGTTGGCATCAGGAGAGGTGATATCGGTATTGATCATCGAATCATCCTGTTTATGGGGCTTTCGCCCCATTCGTTATTCTCCGGCAGGCGCAGTGAAGGTGATCTCATCAGTGGTTTTCGCCACTCCTTCAACCGTGCCGGTTACCGTAAAGGTGCCAGCAACGTCTGATGTGAGTTTCACCGTTGCACCACCAGCAGAACCGGTCTGAGAGCTGGCAGTGCTGAGCGTGCCGCCCGTTGAACTCCATGCAACAGTCTTACCGGAAACACCTGCGCCGTTTAGCGTGTACTTCAGGGAAATGGTGACCGCATCGGTGCTGTCAGCGGTTGCGGAGGTTTTATCCGCTGACAGCGTTACTCCCCCACTGCGGATCCCAGTTTAATCAGCACACCTGCAGTTGATTTGTTGCTGGTGAAGTGTTTCTTCCAGTTGCCCGCAGTGCCGATGGCGGTCAGGTCAGGGTTATCACCTTTGGCGGTATCCCAGCTGTAGCCCAGCAGGTCAACGTTCACCACGCCTTCAGCGCGATAGCCAACCGCAAGGTTTTCCTGATCGTTGATATCGTAGGAACGGAAGCCCGGCGCCTGAGATTCGGTGACGGTAACCGCTCCGGCCACCAGCCCAAGGATCGCATCAGCGTCCATGGTGTCGGTAACCAGGACAGGTTTACCCAGGGTGCCCGGCTGCCCGCCGTAAACCACCACCCCCGCTTCTTCATAGATTTTGTTGGCGATCGCCTCATCCACGATGTCGAAGTAAGTGGCGGAGTGCATAACGAAGAGCACCACACGGTTGAACTTGTCGCCGTACTTACGCAGGCCGCGCGTCAGGGTCTTCTTGCCGTCTGTTTCGATATCGGCGGTAACCACCATGTCCGCGTTGGCGCCAATAGTAGCCGTCAGCGCCTTCAAGCCGTATTTCACGTAGCCTTCCAGCGTCGCGTCAGCCACATCAGTGCCGATCACTTCGGAGAACTCGTCAACCGAGCGGCCGCGGCGTTTGAACGCTTCTTCAGTCGTTTCGTATGGACCGTATTTCCACGGCGCTTTGACGGAAACTGCTTCGCCGGCGCCAATCTTCTTACCCGTCACTTTTTCGGTGGAGTTCACGTCACGCGATTCGATAGAACCGCCCACCTTGTAGAAGGCTCGCTTGCGGAAATCACCTTCAATCAGCTCGTTATCCAGCAGAATCGCCCCGTTGGAAGAGGCGTTAAAGATTGCCAGGTTATCCTGTCGGCGTTCAAGGAAAGCGGTCTGCGCCAGGTCGTCATAAATAACCAGGTCAGTATTAACAGTCGTTGCCATGGTTTAAATCCCTTATTTCGGAAGTTTGAGGAAGGCCTGCTGGCCGTGTTTGCGGATGTAGTCCGCTTTGTCGCTGGCGCTCATTTCGGAACGTTTCAGGCTGCCACCGCTGTTTGATTTGTGTCCGCCTGCGCCGGTGCCTTCGGCGCGCGGGAACAGGTGCGGAGCCGTCTCCTTAAGAGACTCCGCCCATTCAAGCGGGCTTAGTGGGGTTTTGCCGTCTTTACCGAACAGAACATCGCCATTTGCATCAACTGCCACGGCCTCGCCTTCGTCGTTGAGCTGGAATGTGCCTTTGGCACGCAGGATCAGATCGTCTGATGCTTCCGGCAGCGCGCCAGCTTTTGACGCTGCTGCACGGATTGCATCGCACAGAACTCGATCCCGGAATTTGTTGGAGAACGCTTCGGCTTTGTCCGCGCGTTCATTTGCGGCTTTAATCTGCTTATCAACGTCAGCACGCAGACGCTCGGTGCGCTTATTGAGCACCTCATCGATTTTTCCGGCGGCAATCAGCTTTGCCTCTTCGTCGTCGGAAAAACGCTGGAGAATGCCGCGCACAGCGTCTGGATCGATACCTTCAAAGCGGGACAGGTTTTCTTTCTGCTGTTTAATGGTGCCCAGCAGTTCACTATTTTTCGTTTTGAGGCCAGTGACTTCACTGGTCACGCGCTCATCAATCAGCTTCTGGATTTCAGGAGTGATTTCGATACCACCGCCACCGCCGCCCTCACCGCCGCTTTCAGGTGCGTAATATTTCAGAAGCATGTTTCGAATTAACATAATTTCCCCTCGGGATTTTGCCGGGCCTCGCCCATAAAAAAGCCCCAGCGGATGCCAGGGCGTGGAGTAAGATGGATTGTTAGTTGTCTGTGCCTGAGAGCTGCTTCAGACGTTCCAGGCTGATCCATTCGCCTTTGTCAGTGAACATATCAGCCAGGTCGATTTCACCCGCGCGGAACAAACGGCCACGCTCGGCGCCCAAAACCTGATCCTGGCGTTGTGCAGGCTGGCGCGCGAGCCATTCCAGATATGATGTTTTTCCCGGTACCTGTCCATCCATGCTGGCACGAGTCCCCTCGTCCATCTCGTCGATATCGATGCCGAGTTCGCGCCACGACTTGAGAATCAGGGTTTCAGTAGAACGACAGCAGAAATGAATCCTCCCGGGTCCCTGCAGGTAAGGCACCTTATGCCCGACCGGTTTGTTATCCAGGGTGTAACGCAACAGGTCACGAATAATGCAGTCGTGGCTGGTTTTATTGTCCAGCGTAGATAGCCACTGTTTGCCTTTTACGATATCGCTGTTGGCGCTGGTGAAGCTGTTGCGTGCTGTGGCAGCCAGATGATTCACGGCTGTTTTAGCGATGCTGGCAGCGTTTGCCCTGCTCATCTGCAGCGCGCCGTCACGATAATCTTTATTGGCGTGGCCGCGAACACTGCGCGCGATTGTTTCTACCGTGTCGCCGGCAAGATACCCTCTGCGGACGGCGTTCACTATCCGTGCCAGCCTGTCCGATTCCAGATTCTCCGCCCACTCACTCAGCAGCCTCCCCTGAAAGGGCTGCGCCATTGCTGCGGCATACACCATATCGGCGGTGATGCCCTGCAGCGGATAGTGAGACAGGACCTGTGAAGGCAGAAGGGAATCGAACAGGCTCAGATGATAACTGGCTTCGTTCTTTGCCAGTGCCACCAGCTCATTTTCGAGCCCTGCCAGCATGGACGCTACGGCTTGATGGTTAAGTTCGCGCACGCTGCCCAGTAAACTCTCCAGACGGTTAACGGTGAAGCTCTCAGGAGGCAATTTGTCCAGCGCATCGAGCAGGTGGGCTGACAGATCCGCGTCCGTCTCGTTAAGCAACTTCACCATCCGATTTGCCACACCAGTGGCGTAGCGACTTAACCAGACGGAATGTGCGATAGACTCATCGCGCAGGCTTTCGTTAATGGTGGCCATATCAGCCTCCGGTCAACGTGGGTGCCTGATTGCGAAGCGCATCAATAACCTCGTCCGGGCTGTCTGCCGGGTCAATGAGATCGAGCTTCTGCAGCGCTCGAATCATATCGCTGTCGCGCAGCGCACCGGACTGCCAGGCGTTAACGATCGCCGTCACCATGCCCGACTCAGCAACCTTCGCAATGAATTCCTGATTGATGGTGTAACTCGTCGTTTCGCCCTTGATGCCGAGGTATTTCGCACACCAGCCAAGCGCCAGCGTATAGGCTTCAGAAACGTTTGAAACGCAGATACCGAGCACCGATGTTGAGGATGTTTGCTCACCGCTCGCTTGGGTTGCCGTCTTCGCCGTGGCGTTCTGCTCAATCAGCCGGGCGCCAAGCTGCACCATGTAATCGCGCTTGCTGTCCATGGCCTCTTTAGCCAGCATGTTCGGCTGTGCCTGGGCATAACCAAACGAGCCTTCTTTGGGAAGCAAAAGCGGTGATCGGGAACCAATTTTCACGCCCTTCTTCTCAAGGTGATCTCGCCAGTTGGTATCAAGCCCGGTAATATACGGCTGTACCTGGCCACAGAACCACACGCTGTCTTCATAGTCAGCACTGTTACGGTAATGTCCGTGGTTTATCTCCACCAGCGCGGCCAGCGGCGAATCATCGATAGTAGGATCATTGTTTTGGGCACCGACAAAGGTGAACGGGATTTCGTCCCAGTAGTCCTTTCCTTTCGGCTTTGGGTGGTACTCACTATCAACAGTGTAGGCTCCGCTTGCAGTGCCAACAGCCCGGCGCCATACCCGGCAGATGAACCGCCCTTCTTCCAGCGCCAGCTCGCGGTATTGGATTTCATCCTTGTAAGCGTAGCCATCCGGCTCTTCTACGCATTCGCGCAGTACCACCAGCACCAGCTGATCGCGTCCGTTAATTCGCTTTGTTCGCCAGTTAATAATGTTCTCTGCCGGATAGCGGAGGATGATCGCCTCATCGGATGCTTCTGCGTAGTCAACATAAAGCCCCTCTCGTGCCACCTCCAGCACGTTCTCGGTCACCAGTTGCGACTGCTGATAGATGCTGGTACCGGCCCCGTCAGCATTGTCCAACAGGTATTTCAGCTTTTCAGGACCGTTAAACGTGGGGTCCTTGCGATACGCCATTCCAAGCATGCCGATCTTCGTATTGCCGGCAATGGCGTAGAACACAGCGCGGCTCAGATAGTCCTCATTACGCTTTTTATTGCGTAATGATTTATCGGTTGGGTCGAGATACGGCAGATACTTATTACCTGCCCCTTTTACGGCCTCGGCCCCTTTGCAAAAGTCCCTGTATTTCCGCCAGGCAGCAGAAGCCGCCCGGTGTTCTGGTCGAACCCAGGTGATGTCGTCGTTTGCCATATCAGAAAGTGGTGTCCATGGTGATTGAGTATGCCGGCTTCACAATGGGGTAATCCTTCACGATGAAGTACCCACCAGCATCATTGGGGTGATCGTTATCCGCTGATTTATCCGGTTCGCCGTTCGCAGCCCAGACTTGTTGTTCAAGGCTTTCGGTATAGACCGGGCAGTTCTGGACGTTGACCAGATAGCGGCGTTCGCCGTTGGCGTTACAGAACATGGCGTTCATCGAGTTGATACGGTCCTTAACCGGCGGGTTGGCATCATCAACAATGACGCTGAATCCGGCTTCGTTGAGCTGGGCGATATCGGTCTTACTGGCGTTCTGGGATTTACGGGAATCGCCTGAGGCATCCGGGTAAATATAAATCTCCCGGTTTTTCACATAGCGGCCATCCTCGTAGCGCCAGAATTCCTCCTGAATGCGCTTAATCATCGCCGGCGTGTCGTAGACCTTCACTAACTCACGAACAGCGCGCGGCAGGCCGTTACGCTTTACGTGAACAATCGCGGCCATTTTCCCAACGTTGAAGTCCATGCCGATAAACAGCGGATCCCCATCCTGAACCTCATCAGAACAGTTATTGAGCTTACGGTTGAACGTGTGGTAAATGGTCCCGCTGTTGAGGTTGGTGAATTTGCCGCGCAGATAGGCCTGAATCAGTTCGTCAGGGTATGAGCTCAGCAGCGATGGGATGTAATCAGGCGGTAGATTCTTCGCATTGTCAAACGTGCTGGCCTGAATCAGTCCATAGAGGGCCGCGAGCTCCGGCTTTTCACGAACCGCCTTCACGAACTGCTGGTAGACGAATTTGAAGCCTTCCGGCGTTGTCGTTACATCGATGCCGTTACGCAGCCCGTCTACTTTGTAGCGCATACGGGCGATGATTTTTCGCCAGGCCTGCTGCGCTTTGGCTGCCGCCATGACGTCCAGCTCATCCACCATCGCATTACCGATTTTGAAACCAACTATCGAGCCAGGTTTCTCCATCGAACGGCAGATTGTCGTCCCGCGGTATCGTCGCCCCTCGTAGAAGTGAACCTCTTTGTTCCCCTCGTTGATTTTGACGCTCAGCCCCCAGTCAAAGGCCACTTCCTCAATCGTCGGGTAGAAGATGTCACGGATCTGCGGGTACGTCGGCGCGAAATAACCCTGGTTGATTTTAGGGTGCTCCCACATCCCCTTACAGATGCCGCCACAACCCACCCACGTCTTACCGGAACCGAACCCGGCAACGTAGGCTTTGAATTTGTGCTGCATCGCGAGGAAACGCGCCTGAGGAATGTTAAGTGTCGGGCTGATCCCCATCTTCCGCCCTCGCGTCCACTACATTGATATTGATCTGAACTGGGGTCGGTTCGTCATCATCACCATCACCGGCCAGCTCTTTGCGGAGTTTCTCAACCTCCAGCTGCCGGCGGTCGATTTCGATTTGCTGGAGACGTTGAGCGAACTCGCTATCCGCCAGGCCGAGCCGCTTCATTACCGCTTCAAACATTCGCTCACGGCTGATAGCGGTTATCTCGACGCCATTCTTCCCCAGCTTCACACCGGAATAAGCCAGAGCAGCAACAGGGGAGAGTTTCCGAGTATCGGCGAAATACGGCTGACCAATACCATCGCCGTTGCAGCGCGGACAGCCTGGGTTAGGCTCTCGGGTGTGATCGTAGCCGTAACCTCCAACATCGACTGGCTCACGCTTATCGCGTTCTGTAGCTTCGAGGCGCTTCTCTTCGAATTCCACCATATCGCGCCACTGGTACTGGTGACCGAAGCCCCAGCAGTAACGACACGCGCCGCGGCGATACTGCGAAAGCTGGTTTGCATCGAAGGTGGCAAGCTGCCACATCTGCGCGAGGACTTCATCGGCACCGCCAAGCGTGCGAGCAATGGAAGCTTTCTGCTGTTGTGCAATAGCCTGGGCAACTGAAGTTTTCTGAAGGAGTTGATAACCGATTTGTTCAGCGGATTTTTTGCTGTAACCCGCCCTGATAGCGGCTTGTGTGGCGTTACCATCCTTTAGGTATTCTGCGACAAAACGTCTTTGCTGTGCCGTTAATCCATCATCATCCACCAGCTCTTCTGCGCTTTGTTCTTTTTGCGCAGTGCGCACTTTTTTCTGCGCAGTTTGCGCAGAAGGTTTTTAATATATCGACGGGCGGTAGCGTAATTCAGTCCCTGCGCTTCACACCATTCCTTTGGTGATACGCCGGTTGCGGCATGTTCGGACAGGAACCGTTGCTGAAGCTCGCCCCAGTCCGGTTTTGCCATATTAACTCCAATAAAAAACCGCCCTTAGGCGGTTAAATTTTGAGATTTAAAATTTTGGTGCTAAGCCATACTTCGGCGTCTTTATGTTAGCAGCCCAGACCTTGATATCGTTCTGAAGCAACAAAGTGAAATCTGACTTGAGGTGGTTAACCATCTCATTGACCTTGCTTGCATCATTCACTGAAAAGTGTTCAATCCTGTCTGCTCCGACTGATACACAGGTGTAAGTTGCAGGCACATCCTTCCCGTTAGCATTAAGCCGCACCTTCTTATCTCCACAACCACCATCGGACATATAGGATACGAGCATATTAGCTGACTCCCTCCCCGGTTGAGAGATGCTTATCATGACAGGCAATCCCTCTGAGGTCTGGGTAATGTCGTAGAGTACAGCATCTTTTTGATACCAGGTATTGTATTCTCTTTCCTGAAACGCTGCGTAGGATGGCGAAGAAATCGTCGCCAGCAAGGCGATTGTAATAAAGTGAATTTTCATCGGTTGCTATTGTTTTGTTTAGGCAAAGTTATTATCCATATTGTGCCAACAGCAACAACGACGTAAGATTATTCCTACTATTTTTAGTGGTGCTAAATTCTCTTTTAGCAACCGTTAAGTATCCATATATCTCATATCAATAAAGCATTATAAATCCCGATAATTTGCATTAAGTAAAAGCTAACTCCATGGTAACGAAAAAAATTTGCAATCACCTCTCAATACATTATCAGCATTCTACAGCATCAACCTTATTTTTGGTGAGCTTTTTCGAATGGCGAACTGGCTGCTATGTTTCGTCCATGATGTCTAATAACAAAGAGTCACTTATTAAACAAATATGCGAGTATGCCAGGCTTAACGAGCAGGAAGAAATCCAGTTGCGCAAGATAATCAGCTGATTGATTCATCCGCTTAATCTTATAACTATTATCAAGCCCACCAGCAGGTGGGCGTTGTAATGGCTGCCACTACCCGGAGTGGCCACGCTCATGCCCTTGAGTTGCTGTCGCTTCATCGCCGCTTATAACCGGTGCGCGTCTGGCGTTCGCGCTGCTTTACCGGAGCATGTCCCCTTATTTACCCTCACAACGGTCTGCTATACCTGCTCGCCATAACGCAACTTAGAGCAGCATCATGGTTGCCGCATCGCCTTACGGCTGCGGTCATCCCGTCTTACTACTTCATGATCTCTCGTCACCCACTCTTTGTATCTATCTAAGGAAATTCTCAATCCCCCACGCTTACGCTTGTTGTTATCTGCCTGGCTGCTAGGCTATACATGACTCTGATGCGGAGAATGCCAACTCCGGGGAACATCAATAAAAAGAGCAACGAAACTGAGACTCCTGTAGCCCTCCCTGAGAGGGCTTTTTTTTCAAAAAAAAGCCAGTTCGGACAGAACTGGCTGGGTCTAGCAGTAAGTAGGTATTACTTCGCACTCATTTCGACGTGTACCCTATTCCTTTAGTCAAGCATTCAGATGCCGGGTGCCTCCCGGTGGACTTGCATCACTCAGCAAACCCGCAACATTACGTCCAGCAGTGACTGGTTGCCCCTCCGCTCAGGGGGATTCATCTGTATGGCAGAGATATCGAATCACTCGTGCCATTAAAATGTAGCTGACAGACAAAATAAAGTTGTGAGCATTGTTAAAATTCTTCGCTAATCATTCATTCCGTGTACCCATCAGGCATTAGAAGAAAGTGGGTTTTCGCTCCTTTGAGTTATTTATTTAATACACCTTTTTACTTTTGAGAAATGGATTACATTTACATTCTCTTGTAATGATGACCCCTTTGGTCTCCCTTCCGAATTGCAGGATTTCATTTCGGAAGGGACTTTTTTTCCTTTCCCGCCTTGATAAATACTCATTGTTTTCTAGACTCTTACGTAGACTTTGCTATGTCAGGTGAAGTCGTCGTTCAGGACTACCCGTGTGCTCAAGGATGAGCCACCCTGATTTGTTCAAGCTTTTCCCTGCCAACTAATCATATGCGCTCCAAGAATTGTCCATTCGTATAACGGAATCCTCAATACTTGCTATGGTTAAAGTCCAGAGGAGAGACTGTGTCCGAACCTCAGGGATGAGGCTCAATTTTTCCCGCAATTTGCTTTCCATGCTTTGTTATGCGCCAAGATGTCTTTTTTGGTCTGCCGGTCTAGCACATCCCAGTCGTGCGCTGTGCCGTAGATGGGTTTAACCCAGTCGCAAGCCGTGTCCACCACCTCAACCCTTACGGGTCCAGTTGTCCCGCAGCTCGCGATCAACATCGTCGCCAGGCATATGGTTAACAGTCTGCTGTACATTGCTGGCCTCTTTCGTTGTTTCTACCCTGCGTTCGGCTGCTGCGACCATTGCCGCTGCGTTATCTTCGGTTCGCTGCTGGTCGGCTTTGGCTTCTGCTTTGCTGGTACCGCGAATATGGCCCAGGCCAAAAGCGCCGGCGATAGCGGAAATGACCAGTGCGGCCAGCCCGATTATTGTCTCGATCCCCACACTCACCTCATACCAGAACTGATTTCGCCAGGTTAAACAACGCACGGCGTATTTCCAGCCCGTTGCGGCCGCCATTGATTAATAGTGTCACGCGCTCAACGTCGCCGGAATGAAGAAGGCAACCGCGGGAGGCATAGAACCATGCGGCTGAGCGCGCGGCGTATTCATTCTCTTCAAGCAGTTCCGGGTGGGTTACAAGGTCCAGTTTCAACGCCTGGCCACAACTGCGATAGTTACTCAGACCAGTAACCTGTTTCAGCCCGCGACCGCGATATTTCCATCCATCACCGGCAACCTGATTGCCCAAGTGTTCTTTTCCCCACTCACCACCGTATACCAGATTAGCGATCGCTTCCTGGTTTGCCGGTTGCGTTGTCGTTCTGCCAAGTGCAGCGGCTTGCTGAGATGTGATGCGGTGGCTGCCGAACGTCGGCACCAGGTTTTCTGCCGCATAATTAAGATTTTCCACCACACGGGTAAATCTGGAGCTTTCATGCCCCATCTGGGCAATAAACATCGCCTGATCAAGCGGTGTGGTTATGCCGTATTCCTTCATAGCGGCGTCGATATTCGGAATCCAGCGCGCAGCTAACCCGGCGCTGATACCAGCCGCCTTCTGAAATTGTGTTTGGTTCATTAGTGCCTCAGATGATCAACCAGACGTGCAACGTTGCCTTTGACGGCCACCAGCACGGAAAGGAATATGATGTTTGCCGCAATGGTGGCCCATGATGAATGCGGGTAAATCCCACACAGGTACGCCAGCGGTACAGCGCTGTATGTGACGGTAATCAGCCAGGCTAAACGCGAAATCCATGGCCGGTGCCGCGAATCACCACGGCGATAAAACATCAGGGTAATCACAACTCCGGCGCAGAGTAGCGCGTTGATCGTTGCTGATGGGTCATTTAGTACCACCTGAACCTCCCCGGCGCGTTATCAGCGCCACCAGCGAGCCGATATCCTGCTTATTCAGGAACGTAAGGATTTGAACGGCCAGCGCAGAGACAATCACGGCACCGATGGCATCCAGCGGTTTATCGCTATATTCCGTCCATGATGCGAGCTTAGATCCAACCAGACCAGAGCCAAGAATGCCGACGATATACGACACGAAGAAGTATGCCAGGCGACGTAACACACTCAGGTCAGCCGCAGTCGCTATGTAAAATACGGCGCCCGCAAATGCACCAAAAACTACACCGTAGTCAGTTCCGGTCAATAGACCGTAGACACTGGCTCCGGTCAAAGCTAAACCGGCCAGCCCCGTGCCGGAAAATGGATCGGACATCGGCCCCCCTCATATTGCTGTGAATCCTCTCAGTAAATTTGAGGGGAAATAAAAAAGGCCGCCCTGAGGCAGCCTGTGTTCTTCGAATTATGTTCATAATGGTGGGGATATGGGTCCTTCCAGAACGACCGCTTCACCGTTATGGCAAAGATCGTAGCCACGAGTTAGATGCCAAACGCCTCTGATTATTTTTCCTGTAACCATATCTTCGGTTTTACCGTGCGAAAAGTAGGCGATCTGGACACAGTCATTGTGTCTAATCCAATAATATCCCTCTTTCATAATTCACCTCTTAAATTGTTTCATTTAGAAGTGTATATGACGATTCAGAACCTGGTAGTCGATAAAACGTTTTTTTGAGGATGTGATGTCGGGCGCTTCCTGGTGACTTATTTCTCATCGTCAAAGTCGTGTGCATACCTGCACATAGCAGTTAACCACACGTTCCACTGCTTAAGAGGGATTCACCACATTCATAACTAAAACAAGAAACATTCATCTGGTCAATGGATGATTAATAAGTGAAAAAAAAGCCTGCTCGGAAAAGCAGGCATAAACAGCTAAGTTGGCAATAACTGAGGGAGTGGTGCCGGGTGCCTCCCGGTGGAAATGATTACAGCGTTCATCTCCGCGCGCTGGTTGGACACTCTGGAAAAATGTCCTGCTGAACCGCCCCTCCGCTTAGGGGGATCCACCACAAAAACGCTTTCAGAAACATCCATTCCGCAGGATGCTTAAGAAGCATATGTGCAGTATGAAAAATCTGCCACGTAATCAGATGAATATATTCATATAAATGGTACAGGCAGAGGGCCTTCAATCACTTCAGCCTCTCCGTTGTGGCAAATGTCGTCTCCCTGCGTAAGATGCCAGACACCAGTTATCAACTGGCCCGTTTCAAGGTCATCGGTTACACCATCGGTGTAATAGGCTACCTGAATTCTGCCGTTGTGCTGAATCCAGTAGAAACCTTCTTCCATATTCCCTCCTGCGTTTTTGGGGTAATTATAAATCACCGCAGGGTTAGATGGTTTTAGATATTCTTAAGTCGCTATTAAGCAAAAAGCCCCACGGGGTTGACCGCAGGGCTTTAAACGAATGCAATAAACCATCGTTAGAGCAAAATTACCACAGATTCGGGAAAAGTAAATAGCTCACGATAAAATAACGCCCTATTTTGTTATCTGTTTCAACTGTACATCGGCCCATTCCTCTTCGATGTCAAATTTTGTGATTAGCTGATCGTAAAAGGGCTTAACAGACTTCTTCCAGGTATCCAAGCTGATTGTATTCGTTATCTGGCACACCGCGGCGTAAGCCTTAGTTGAGGGGATACGCTCATATCCACGTCCGCTGCAGCGCTTGCAATCGGCCATAACCGGAACACCCTGCTGTTCTGTAAGGGCCTGATTAACGGCTTTCCCGCGTCCATGGCAGTCATTACAGGCGCAGCTGACAACCTTCTTCCCCTTACACTGAGGGCAGAGAACGCGCGCTACTTCCCTAACCTCTCTACACACCTCATACTCAGAAGGACGAATATCCTCTGCGCCCATGTTCAGGGAGATCTTCACGAACTTCTTCTCTTTTGCCGGAGTGTGAGACTTCATGCTGAATACCTCAGCGTCAATAAACCCTTCCCCATTGCAGCCATCGCACTGCTTCACACTTGCGGCGCTGCGGGAATAGTCCTCGAACGCGAAAGTGGCCAGCTGGTGCATCACCATTGATTTAACCTCTGGATCCAGTTTGCGAAGCGCCGCCACCCGATTGCACTTGGTCAGCGCGTACTGCGCCAACAACTTAATCGCCCTCTCTCGGTCATTGTTGCTGATACCCATCTTCCCGAGAAAGGCGCTGTAACCCATGGCGGCCCGTTCCTGCGTCATGCCCATAGCGGCCATGATATCCGTTCCGGTTAATGAGTCTGACGCCGTTGCGCGCGGAGAGTCGCTAATCATTGTCGATTTGGCGAAGTGATATTTGAGGGTGTTTTCAAGATTCATGCGGTCTCCAGCTCAGTGATGGTGAGTTCTAATTTCCCGCCCTTAACGACAGGCATTTTCACAACGCGATAGTCGACAACCTGGCAGTCATCCAGCCAGAATCCCGCCTTGGTTAAAGCGTCGAATGCAGCTTTCTGCAGGTTATCCAGATCGCGGCGCCGACGGTCGGGCATGTGACATTCAATACGGATTTTGAGTGGTGTAGCTGTCCGAATATTAAGCCGGGCGCTTTGAATGACGCTGGCCACCGCATAGCGATACGCGACACCATCAGCGCTAATGTGCGTTCGCCCTCGGTTGTGCCGGTAATACCGGTTATTGCTCGGCGGCCAGGGCAATGTGATTTGATATGTCTTCACGTTCACCCCCACATCCGGTTTCGCCAGCGACTATCCGGGCGCGCTGGTGTATTTGAGGTCGGAAGGAATGCACTGACAGTCCAAGTCACGTAATCCTGGTTAAGGCTGCGCTCTACTCTCACGCCGCGCGCTTTGTAACGCTTAACCAGCTCGTCGGCCTGTTCGGTGCTGCAATCGGTGTGGTGGAACCAGGTATATTTCATGGCCATCACCCCGCGAAGCCAAGCAGCTGTGCAGCGACACTTTCTGCCTCATCACGACTGCGGAATGAACGGTACAGGACCCAGCGCCAGAGAACATCGAGCGCAGCTTTATAGAGTTGCTGGAACTCGAGTTCGTCCATGTTGGCGAATGAAATGCTACGTGGATGCTTTTTGAGTGTGCCGTCAGGTAGCTGAATGGCATCAAAGTGCCCTGCCTCGACGATCACCCATGAACGGTAAGCATCGAATGATTTGCACAGGCTAATGCCATTTGTGACGCGCCGATAAGCAACCTGCTCAAGATACTGCTCAGCAGCATCGATCAGCGCGCCCTCATTCCCGCCATAAGAAGCCAGGAATTTTGCGTAGCCGGTAATCAGCTTCCGCTCGTTACTCGATATAGCCCCAGCGGTTGGTTCCCAGTATTCAAAACCAAGATTTAGAAGCGCGAAAAAGCGCCGGTGAAATGCCGGGTTTCGTACCCGCCTGAACTCGGCAACAAGAACATCGCCGAGCCGGGTTTTTGATTGCAGAATATCGCTGGTCTCGGGCGTAGCCGGGATCAGTATTCCTGAATGGTGTTTGATAAGTTGTAATTCTAGCGCCATGGTTATCTCCGTGGCGCATCAGGTATAGGGTGTTCAGGCCTATGAAAGAATAATATCAGACGGTGGTGTAACTCGGTACCCCAGTCGTTTTGCAAATTGCATAAACCCGTTGAGAGTGAATATTTCTTCCTCTTCGAGTAACGGTCGTAATGAAACTATTCCATTTACTCGATAAACCAGATATCTCCCTTCCGCCGGGAAGCTATAGATAACTGCTTTATCGGCCCTTCTGACCACGTCGTACCATTGATCATCTGCATTAAAGGCATCTGCACTACACACTATTTCCCCCAGAGCGACTTATTGACGCGGTAAACAGTAATCGGGAACAGCAGGGGAACGCAAACAGCGATACTCTTTGAAACTGCTCCAGTGAAATTCACGCGATTAATAAAACCACTCGTCCGCGCTTTCCCAGGTCACCTGCACTATATGTTCGACCTCTTTCTTGTCGCCCCCGAAAACAGTCAAACCATCATTACTGGCACGCTTAATCGTTAGCTGGCAATCATCGAACTGTTTGCTGAGTCTTTTGAGCAGTTCTGACTCGAGCGCAGGTAGGGCTCCATCAGGAAGTTTCTTCATGCGATCAATGGTTAGCTCAATTTTCATTTTTCCCTCCGCAACGAATTACTGTATGCATATACAGTGTATTTATAAACGTATCTCACGGATTTTGCAACGATTTAAGAGCTCTCAATGTATCTCACTGAGATTGTGTGGCTCACAAACAAACAACAGGTTATTCTTGAGTGAAGACATGTAGTTTCTATGGATTGCATGTTTTAAGGCGGAAGCAATAAAGAATGTTTAGATAAGGCAGCATGACTCACAAGCACCTTCTCATTGTCAAGTTCTGTAGCAAGAACCTGCCTTGCAGGCTCTCGCTTTGGGATCATCGTTAAAGCACCCGTTGCATAATGTTCTACCCAAATCCGCCAAATGCCAAAAATTTAGCTTTAATCACAATCTAAATTGATAAATCATGAACTCATGTCTCCGAATTTGACAACTCAACTGTTTTAATAGCACTTTCTTCAAATTTATCATATTATATTAACTACTCCCTCCCCAAAAAGAGTTGTTTTTTTAAACGCAAAACACAAAAAGGTTTGCAATCACAATCAGGATCTAAATATGAAATTAAAACCATGGATGTATCTTGCCACTTATATCTCCTTAATATTTGTTTTTGCTCTACTTTACTGGTTATGTTCAAATGAAATTAAAACATTTGACGGAGAAGAACTATCTTTTCCCAAATCTCTTTATTTTAGCACTGTAACAATTACCACCCTAGGATATGGTGATATTCTGCCTCTAACAAAAACCACAATGGCAATTGTGGCCAGCGAAGTTGTACTAGGCATAGTTATCATTGGTCTTTTCTTAAGTTCTTTGTGGCAGTCTTTTGCCAATCGAATTGAAAAACAGCAAGGAATGCTCATCAAAAAACGTTTAGCTGAGCAGAACCTATACAAACTTCTAAGTTTTTATTCCTATCTAAGTGTTGTTATCAACAATTATAAACTTGCATTATGCGAAGTTACAACGCCATTAAATAAAAGAGGTTCTGAATTCAAATTAAATATAGATTTCCAATTTTCAGATTTGAAAGATATGTTCGGACCATCCTTACTATTAAAAAACTCTTTCAACAAATCGGTTTTTAACAATTATTACAGCAATTTAGAGTTTGTATTACTTGAATTTAAGTTCATTCTTTCAAATTTTGACCTAACCGACCACCCTGAAATACATGCAAATATAATTGATTTTCTCCGCACATCAAAAGAAGGTGATGTAAAAGAAGCTCTGGAATCTATTAATGAAATGAACAGCGATGATGGAAAGATGAAGAAAATGGTAATCGACATGATTGAAACCATTGAACCAGATCTTGAGAAATACAAGTCAAACCTAGTAACTCCTGTGATAATATTTTTCATAGTATTAAAAAAACAAACCGATTTAATATTGGCAATAGAGAAAGATATTAGAAATCTCAAGACACACTCTTAATAATAACGTCCTTATATAGACTTAAATTTGTAATTAACAACTGTATGATATTGTCCCCTATAGCTAAGTGCTCACTAGGGGCTATTTTATTTATGATGCGGTACTATCGTATGGTTTTGACCTGCTCCCAGTTAATTAACACGCCGCAAAGTTAGTAATACGACTATTTGGCTGCGAGTTCAACTGCTTACCTCCGCTCCTCGTTCACCGCACACCTTCAGCCTAGCCATCTTGTTCGCGTCGTGCCAGAAGCGAACAAAGTTGACATCATCATTTGCCTATCCACGCGACGCCAGCTAGTTTGGGACGGGAGAGAGTAATCAACAGTTGTCGCCCTCTACCAGCGCCATCGGAGACTCATAAGTGTACCCACCGTAAGTTACAGTGGCTTCAGTCAGTTAGTTTTTACAAACCACATAAACAGTTGTATTATTTGTTAAACAACATTGTTTTTTACATGATTTTCTCAAGTCAAATTCAAGCTTAAATGGCATGATTTTAATGATGTTTTTTATGAAAGGTGTTATTTTTTATTTTTAACAATTGCTCATGCAACTTAGGTGCAGAATGGAAACTTTTCATAATATTTTTTTGAAAAATCTTGATAGTCTTTTAGAGGCGCAGTCAGAATTATCAGATGACTTCGATTTAGAAGGAAAAATAAATAATATAATACCCAAGATAGTAGATCTTATGAGATCTTCTTTAATTGGCTCAACAGAAGAGATGTTGAGTGAAAATCGCGCACGTTCGAAAGAGTTTTTTCACCAAAATCACGTAAAATGGGGGGTTGGATTTGATTTACTTGAGGCAATGATAGTTCTCTGTACGGAGTCTGGAGCCGAGTTTAATAGTTCTTACAGACCTAAGGCTGTTTTAGATGATAATTTAGTCTTTGAGATAGTTGTTAGACACCACGCTAGAGCCTGTCAGATTTCACAAGAGATATTATGTCTTTTAAAACATGGGTTCGCAGATGCAGCGCATGCTAGATGGAGAGCCCTACATGAAGTCAATATCACTGCTATGTTTATTTCAAAACACGGCCAAGAATGTGCAGAGCGTTTTTATCTCCATGATGTAGTAGATTCTTATCATGGAATGGTTGAACATAAAAAATATGAACATAGACTTCAAGCGAAGGGGCCAAAAAATGAGGATATTGATAAATGTAAAGAGCATTTCAATTTTCTAATTAAAAAATATGGCAAGAAGTTTGCTGATAATTATGGGTGGGCATCCTATATTTTTCCTAACCATAATAAACTTGGTTTCGGTGCAATAGAAAAAGATGTTCAATTAGAACATATGCGTCCATATTACAAGTGGGCAAGTCAGAATATACACGCTGGCGCTAAAGGAATGAGAAACAGACTTGGTCTCTCTCATTCTTCAGATGATATATTATTGGTTGGTCCTAGCGATGCTGGGATGACTGACCCTGCTCATGCAACTGCAATTAGTTTAATGCAAATAACCACCACATTATTATCTCTTGAGCCTACTCTTGACCATATTGTAGTGACCAAGATAATTCAAGAATATACAGATGATATTGGGGCCGCATTTGTGAAAGTTGATAAAAGTTGCGAATGAGAAGTTGTGAAGTGTTTTGTTGAGGGGTGGTTATTATCTCGTTTTAACAAATAATATTAGGTTGATTAGTTTTTAAAAATAAAAATTAGAATTTTGAGATCTAGATTTGGTTTACATATGTAAAATGGTAGTAATATTTAGTTAACTTTATACTTAAAAAGGCAATGCCCATGATGTTTGCAGAAAGGAAAGAAAAAGTTGCAGAGTCAGGTGTTAAGCTCCTTGAGGAAATGGAAGCGACAGCATGTGAGATGCGAACTCTCATTGCAAGTATGCCGCCTGAAGATTTAATCGGATATATTTATGCTCAATTCATGATGCATGCGGCTTCTGATAGTCAGGATAAAGATACTGCAGATACCAAAGATTTAGTGAACGATAATCAATTCCTTCTTGAATATGTGCACGCCGTGCTTGCGACAGACATTCCTCCTAAGGAAATTAGTTTTGATGAAAAAAAATGTAGTTATTTATTTAGCCTAAGCAGGGATTTACGTCAGAAGGCTATGCTATACGCAATAGCATCTTCACTTGAAGCAAAAGATAGCATTTTTGGGCCTGATACATCGACTATAGAGTTCCATTCAAAAACAGCATGGGTAATGCTTAGAGGGAACCGCTATCAAGTTTTAGAAGAAGAGTTTTATAGGTACGTACTTTCGCCACATGATGATATTTTAAAAGAGGTCTACGGAGCAAGTGGAGATGAGATAGCTCACGGTATTCAATCCATGGCCAATGCTATTCGTACAGGTCATACAAATGCTTTTGAAGAAATGATGATGCAGTTTATAGAAGTGCAAGAAATTGCTTCGCAACAGAAAAAAACCATAGAAGAGGTTATGGCATCATGGAAGGAAGAAAATGGAGAAAAATTAAAATCTGCTAGTCAAGCAGCTAGTGATATGTTCCGGGGGGGGATTACCAACGTCAGTCTTCATACTGGGTTACCAGACAAATTATTAGCGGATTTAGCCTATCAACGCGGGGAGGATACGGAATTCTTTGCCATTGGAGATTTTTCTGGCACTCCTTATAGAACTCTGCCTGCAAGGAAAAAACCTCTTATTAAACTCGATGCCGGTTATTATGCTGTAGACCCTTGTTTCATGCGTGATGCAGGATATCGGGCACTTCTACATAATCTTTTGCAGCGAAAGCCTGAATACAAAAAAGAATTCGAAGAACGTCAGAAAACGATGAGTGAAGGTGCATTCTTTGACATTTTGAGAGCACAATTTCCAACCGCTAATGTTTACCAAGAGATTTATTATAAGGATCCAGAAACAAATCAATGGTCTGAAAATGACACACTAATATTAATGGATGATGTGCTATTTCTTATAGAGGCTAAGGCTGGTGCTGCAGCAACGATTGCTTCACCTGCAACAGATTTTAAAAGACACGCCCAATCTGTACAGGATTTGGTAATCAAAGCATACAAACAATGTGAGCGTTTTTTTAACTATTTGAACTCAGCAGATGAAATCGTTATTTATCAGTTAGTAAACGGTAAGCACAGAGAGTGTGGTAGAATTAAAGCTTCGAATTATAGAGTAATGTTGCCTATCGGATTAACTGTTGAATCATTTTCTCCATTTTCATCTTTCTGTAAGCAGTTGCCACAAATCACACCTCTATTAGGTAAATATGGATTTGTATCCATGTCGATTGACGATTTGTTTGTTCTGAAGCGTTTTCTACCTTCTCCTGGGGAGTTTTTACATTACATGGAGGTGAGGCAGTCATTTGCAAATGTGAAAAATGCGTTTCTTTATGATGAATTTGACCACTTGGGATCATATATAACTCAGAATCGTTTTGACTTAGTTAGCATTGAAAAGTTGGCAAAAGAAAAAGGCAGTATGCTTCTGTGGGACGGTATGAGTAGTGTCATTGATAAGAGTTTTGAAGGACTCGATTGGGACACTAAACCATTACCTACTCAGGATTTTCCAAAGGAAGTGAGAGATTTGCTGGAAGCACTTGATTCCACACGTGCACCAGGTTGGCTAGCAATAGACAGCCATATCAGAAACTACGATGCACAAACGCGATCTACTCTTGGAAATATGCTTAAGAGGCTAGGTGATAGTTTAGATGAACATCCTGCACGCTATTTCTTGATTGGAAATGATGAAGAATCTTTGTTTGTTTGGATGCAAAATTACGAGAATGAAATAGACTGGCTGAAAGTTAATGATAAAGCAAGTTCAATGGCTCTTAACATTAAAGATGCTGCCAGACATAATTTTGTTATTGTAGAAGTGGATTCTGAAGGGAATTACATCAAGGCTTTTGGCATTAATGTTATTGTGCCTCAAGTGAAAACCGATGAAAATGCTCACATCTTCGAAGATGCTGAACGATTGATGAACTCTAGCGGTTCTGATTCAAATTTTATAATGTCTTCAATAAAACCGGAAGACTTCGGTAAAGTTGGCCGGAATGAAACCTGCCCTTGTGGAAGCGGTAAAAAGTATAAAAAGTGTCATGGCCGCTGAATTCTAAAAATCATGTAGAGAGAGCCCATTTTATGGGCTCTCTGAAAGCAAGTCTTAAGTTGAATTCGAATTTTAGTGGATGAATTTATACACTCTTTAGTAAAGTTACCTTGATGGGGGTACTTTTGGGGGTATCTCTAAGATGTTGAAATCAAACTTTCTTTTATATCATGCTATTAGGTTGTGTGATTTGTTCCTATTACCCTCATAACAGACCATTTCTTCGCTATAACGCCCCTTCAGCCTTCAACCGCTCATATTTAGCTTTCAAAAGCTCAGCAGGTGTCGGCCCCTTCGGCGATACTGGCGCAGCCAACGCCCTCCGAACGGGCGGGATCGGCTTCCCGGCCAGCACCCGCTTTTCCCACATAGCCAGAATTTCTCCAGCTTCACGCTCGAGTTCTTTCTGGCTCAACTGCCCATCAGTTCCGCGGCGCCGCAGTTCCAGACAGATGTGGTAAAAAACCGGCTTCGGCCAGGGATACTGCTCACTGCTCGGGTACCGGAACACCAGCTTACGCCACTTCCAGTACTCAGTCATGACGTCAGCGGTGGTGATCCCCAGCACGCAGCGCCCTTCCCTGCACCACTTGATGAACTGGCCTGGCGAAGGCAGGAACGGGCGATCCTGGCGACGCACCATGCGCATACCGGCTTCAACCTGCTCCAGAGTGGTGATCCCGTTTTCTTTGAAGGCCAGCACCCACTGACGGCGAATCTCGTTCACGTCTTCCTGGCTGCGATTAACCAGGCTTGCTGGGAACGCGGCGGCCAGCTGTACGAATAGCCCATTGATAATCTGCGCCACCTGCTGCGTTTGTTCGCGTTCGGTGTACTGCTCAGGCAAGTTGTGCGCCACACGGCGAGCCTGTTCCCGGTCAAAATTGCGAATGCTCTCGGCAAGGTTTTTCATTCCAGCACCCCGTCAATCCAGTCGGTGTTATGCAGGTCGATACCGCCCCGGGATGGTTTTACCGCTCCGGTTGCGCGCAGCCGTTTGGTGGTGAGCTGATCCCACTTTTTACGAAGACTCGAAGGGCTCAGGATGTTGTCTTTCCAGAACTCGTCCCTGTTGGCCCACTGGAACAGGTCACAAATTTCGTAGTGCGTGCGCTTGTCCTGGACGCGCATCAGCCTGATGGTGTTTGCCCATTCAGCCCAGTTGGGCTCAGATAGCGATGCGTTGACGGTGAGAAGCCTGTCGTAAATCCAGCGAGCCGCCTTGAGGTCGTCAGCTGATCCCCATGATTTACCTGCCGGGGTGTATATCCCGGCGGCAGCTTCTGGATGGCGAGAGAGAAACTTTTGAGTTTTCTGGTTTCGGGATTCGTCAGAATTCCGAGACGAGGATATTTTAATATTGTTCTTGTTATAGTCTTGGGTGTCTACCGTTTCCGGGAAGGTTTTTCCCGTTTTCGGTAACACTTTTCCCGATTTCGGGAAGACTTTTCCCGTTTTCGGTTTGTCTAAAATCCATGCTAAAAGGTCAGTATTTATACCGACCGTTTTCATTACGCCCTGCTTTTGACTGAAGATAATTTTGCGTTCAGCGAGCGATTTGAGCGCATCAGAAACATGCGAATCACTCAGCCCTGTAAGCTCGGCGATAACTGTGTTCGTAACGCGGTCTTGTTTCTTGTTCCAGCCGTAGGTAAGCCAGATCACCGCCTCAAAACACTGCCACTCCCGGCCTGACATTCTCAGACGAGGCTTGAGCTGTTGGATCTCGTTAGCGACCTTGGTATACCCGTTCGACAGGTCGGCCATACGACCTCCCGGTTGTTCAGTTCTGTTGGGAAAATTGATAATTTCAGCTGTGTTTGACATACTTAGCTCCGCAATTACACTCCGTTTTTGCACCTGAAAGCCGTTGGTGTTCGAGCACCGCGGCTTTCGCCTTTTCTGAAGTCTTCACACTGCCCCCAGCATGGTTGTGACCATCGCCAACAGCGGCGCCGTAAGGTCCGGATCGATCCTGAACATCTCAAAAATCCCCTCTCCTAACTCCTTCAGCTTTTCCTTCTTCGGTGCATCGAGCATCAGAGCTTGCTTCGCCTCACTCACCTCTTTTTCCAGCCTAGCCATTCGATAAGCAAACGAGTCGTTCTTTACGACACGGTCGCGGTACCGAATCGCTAATACAGACATGATCGCGGGCAAGAGCTGTTCGACGTTCTTTCGGTACGATGCGGAGTCTTCTTTGTTGTCCAGCCATCGGAACAGCTTCACGTTCCAGACATCGGCTTGGCCTGAATAATCCACGCCATCAAGTTGTATTTCTTTCGCCGCTTCCTGGATTTGAAGCGCAACAGCTATGCGCCCTTCTGCCGCTGCCCAGGCTCGGACCGCTGAGCAGATATCTCGATGATCAATATCCTGCGCTGCCGGTTCGCTTTGATGACACGGGAATATCAGTCGATTAGAGGAAGCTCTGCTACTCTGTTGAAATGAAACAGTTTGCATTGTTAAGGCTCCTGTTTAGGTAAACCATCAGTAGGGTTCGGGTAGAGATCGGGGCGTAGCTCGTGGGGTGTCACGCCAGTTATTTTGAAAATTGGTAGAACACGCTCAGCAGGAACTACACCCTGATATCGATTTTTCCAGCGACTAACTGACATTGGTTTGATTCCAAGTAGAAAGGCTAGCTTTGTCGCATTACCAGCCCTATTTATGGCTTTTGTTAACCCATTCATCTTGTTCTCCGCTATGAATGCAAATCAAATTAAGCCCCAGGCTTACATTAATGTCAAGCCCCTGGCGAATTTCCAAGTTTAAGCAAAAGGCTTATTCTTTAACTATGAAAGAGAAAATCTTACTTAATCCGACGCTTGTTCAACGCTTGTCCGAATTGAACGGGCGAGGTATGACTAAATCCGATATGGCAAGGGTTGCTGGTGTAACACCGCAATCTGTTAACGGCTGGTTCAAAAAAGGGGTTATAAGTAAAAAATCAGCGCTTGCAGTTGCTGATGCTGCTGGAGTATCAGTACCTTGGCTGCTTGGTGAGAATGTGGATGAAAAAGAAGGGCTCAAACCGGACGAACAGAGAATGTTAGAGCTCTATAGACAACTTCCAGAAGAAGAACAGAAAAATATGTTGCGTATTTTTTCACTTCGCCTTAAAGAGCTCGACGAGATGTACGAAAAGTACATGAAAGGACGGATCCGTTCACAGCAGTGACGTATAGTCCCCCATGAAATCTGTTGCTATGACTTATGTGTTCTTTGATAAGCGTTAGATAAAGATGAACATTTTTTATCAATATAAACATATAGATATCTCATGTCATTAAGTCTTTTTTCGTATAAAAACAGTTGATACTTTTTGTGCGAAACGGTAGCCAGCAAACTTGACATTGCAGAGTTAACATATATATTAACTGACACGAGGTCACTGATGAGCAACGATGAGTCGCCATCCAAATGTCCTAACTTGATTGTTGGCTCAATGCTACGAGTCGTCCATTGCGAAGGGGCTTGGGACACATTTATCGAGGCTTTAAATAGCGTATCTGCAAGTAAACGAGACTCAGTAAAAACTCAAATGGATCTGTTGGTTAAGCGGTTATCCGATGGGGGAAGACTATCCAAAGACTCTTTTCCGCCTGAAGGCCCTCTTCCCTGTCGCCCCGGAAGACCGGCAAAACAGTTTTACGCATTCAAAAAGATTCCTATTCGAGCTTATGGTTGGTTTTCAGAAAGGTATGAAAAAACGTTTTTCATCAGCCATTACATCTATAAGAATCAAGATAAGCTCGCACAGAAAGATACAACAAAAGTCCAAGGGAATTGGACGAGAATTGAGGTAGACGGCGATGAGAAATGACAGTCTTTATCATACTGAAGTTGAAATGCATTCTGAAGAACACAAGCGCCTCTATGCAGCCGAAGAATTAACGTTTAATGTCACTGAAGATATCCTGATCCAAATGGAAGACAGAGGTGTATCTAAATCGGATCTTGCAGAGAAGCTCGGAAAAACAAAAGCTTACATCTCACAATTGCTAAGTGGTTCTAGAAACATGACTTTACGAACCCTTGCAGATATTTGTTTTGCTTTGGATATTAAACCAACTGTTTGTTTTGAAGAAGAAGCAACCACCTCTATAGAATCAAAACCTATACTGTTGAAAGAAACTTGTGGCTGGCAAGATGTTGTTAATGAATTCAATGGCTTTACTGACACCCTGCTTCAGGGAACTAGTACAGTAAATAAATCCAACGTTATTGTAAGGGCCCAGAAAGAGTTCTGGAGCAAAGCTGCATAATGAAGGAATCACTAAAGGTAGCAATTGAAAACTTGGCAATACTGTCAGTTCATTTACGTAATGCTAAGATTGAAATGGATGATTCATATAATTTCCTTAACATTAATTCTATTCCAAGGAAGAATCAGTCGTTTAGAAATGTTGTAAAAATTGAGTTAATCGAAATGGTTCGTGAAGATGATCCGAACGATAAAAAACTCTTTTATTCATTTCTTTATGATGTGGGCGCTCGCCTTGTCACACCTGAAAGTGATGATGATGGCAAAGATGATGATGCGATACTTACTATTGAGTCTTGCTTCGAAGCTATTTACTCAGCAAAAAAAGAGCTTGGAGAAGAAGAACTTGAAGCATTTGGTGCTAATAATGTCGGTTATCATGTTTGGCCGTACTGGAGAGAATATCTTCAATCAACATGCTCCAGGTTAGGAGTTAATCCTATAAGAACCCCTTTTTATGACATGAAGAAGTCAGACATCCGAAAAGACTAGTACACAGCGACCCGGCCAATGGCCGGGTTTTTTGTATTCATTTCCATATCTCTTACCTCAAATCACTCCCTGTAAACCAACGGTCAGTTCTTCAGTACTTTGCCGGCTTTTACAACCCCAAAATTATCGAAATCATCACATTTAAGCCTAAAACTTAGCTATCAACTTCGCCCTGAGCTTGACATTAATTAAGCCCAGAGCTTAATATCACTACACCAAGACGCACTACGAACCACCCAGGCAGGACGCCCACGAAGTAGTCGCCGACGGCATACGAATAGTCGGATGAGGTGGAGAGATTAACGCGCATCAGGTGTAAACGTTCCGCTGGCCGGCGATAAGGCATAAAAAAGCGCCCAAAAGGACGCTTAGCTCTTTAAAAATCTGGGTATCCCTGAATGTCAGCTAATCCAGCTGGTATCAAGAGTGTAGTTAGAGGTATTCATCGAGTAAGAGGCATTACAGTTATGGCAAATAGATTGGTGAAAATAGCATCTGGCATGAGCGTTATAGTACGGCTCTCCAGTAGGCTGAAGTATCGATACTATTCTCTTTGTAAAACACTGTGGGCAAAGATGCACCGTTACCTTCTTTTCACCCACAATTTGCTCCTTCGAATACACAAACGTACCAGATTCAAGTTGATTGAAAACATAACCTTCAGTCTGGGATTGAAAATCTTCGTACTCTGCAATTTTTGCTTTGAGAAGCATTGCTTCTTCTTCACGTTGACGGATCACGTCACCGAGCGAGAAGCACTCCGCCTGAAGTGTAATTAACCTGTTCTGAAGCTCAATCGTGGCAGCTTTAACTTCCGCATCAGTTTTTGCATCGTTGATGACTTTGGCTAAACCTGCGGTCTCTTTTATGGCGGCCATGGCAGCTGATAGTTCGGCAATCACTACGAATACTCTTCTTGTTGATGGGGATATCCAGATTAAACGAATCCTTGTTGTTGGGGAATAGCAGGATCCACCGAGCCTGATGTGGTCAAAAGACAGGCATTACAAGGAGATCAAAGTGATTGATTACGCACGTAAGCCATCACGGCAGCAGGCAGTAAAGCTTAACTGCATCGAGGTGATTCTTCGCCGCCTGTGCTATCTGCTGGCGCAAAAGGGGAATCCAGATGTGTAACTCAACGAAATGTGGGTACTGCGGCAAGCCGGTTGAACCGGAGAAAGTAGTCAAAAGTACCCTTCTCTATCGCAACGGCGCACAACTGGCGCGCAAAGAAAAAGAATACTGCTCTGTACGTTGCGCTTCGTTCGACCAGATGGCCCACGAAGCATAACGAAAACCCCGCGCAAGGCGGGATTCACGTCCGGTGCCACCGACCAAAGTTACACCGGAATTTATACCAAACCAAAAACATACCCAATGGGCGCTATCTCTGGCCCGGGGATCTTACATCCAAAAATGAGGATCTGACATGGAATTTTTCTATGTAGTTAAGGCTACGCAGAAATCTGGCAAAGAAGACGCAGTGATTTGGTTCACTGCTAAATCAGAAGCCCGTGCAAACCTGCAGCTCGATGTTGAGTTAGAAGATGCTGGTATTGAAACCGGCCGCGGTAAGGATTACGTCAAACCGGTTCGCACCGATTTCCCGGTGTATAACGACCTCCCGGAAGAAAGCACAGTGGATTACACCTGGTGCAAACGCTACGAACTGCAGGACGATGGACGCACCTGGCTGCCAAAGGCTGGTGCTGAGTTGACTGGATCAGCGGACACCACTGCCGCACCGGAAACGACCGTTAAAGTCGAAACTATCGTCGAAAGTGTCCCGCTTGAAAACCGCACTCCAGCGGTCCGTTTTGCCGTCCATCTGACCAGCGACAAATACCAGTCACATATCACTAAAGAGCAGCAACTGGCTGCCAGCGAAATGTCACTGGATGAAGGCAACACCTATCTCCATAACCTGCTGCTGGCGAAAAACGGCATCCCAGAAGTAGCCGAACTCAGCCTGAACGCTGAGTGGAAACTGGTTCAGGCGATTAAGCAGGTATTTGCGCCAGATGAAGAGCACGAAGTAAAGCTGCTTGCTGCTTTCATGGCCGACTGGTTGAGAGTAGAGGCAGGTGACCGCAATGAGTTAGTTAGAGAGTGGAGAAGCGGAAAGCTTACACTTCTCAAATCAGAAAGCACCAGCGAGACCGGCGTTACAACCGATCAGGATCCAGAACCCGATAACGGTATCCAGATTGACGAGAATGATGACGAAACCACACGTTATCCAGTCGTTCGTATGCCGTTCCGGAAGCAGCTACTCGCCCAGTTCACCGCCAACGAACTGCGCCACCACTTAACCCGCGAAGAATACGAAGGTATCAGCGCGCTGGAAATGGACACTGACAACGGCTACGTCCAGAACCTGCTGCTGGCGGCAGAAAACTGCAAAGAGGTTAAGGGTTACGATACCAAAGACCTGTGGCGCTACACCGAGGCCATTCGCAAGGTGTTCAGCCAGGAGAAGCGTCACGAACTCGCTTTGGTTCTCCGATTCACCAGAATCTGGGCGGCGACTGATTACATTGACCGCGGCATTCTCGTTCGCGAATGGGCTGTAGGTAATCGCATCAGTAATATTCAGCGCACTGATTCTGGTACCAATGCAGACGGCGGCTATGTAACGGATCGCGGCGAAGGCGCGCACCACACTCTGGACACTCTCGATCTTGAAATCGCATGTGCCCTACTGCCTATGGACTTCCACCACTTCGAAATTCCTTCGAGCGTGTTACGACGTGCCAAAGAAATCGTGGCTAAGAAAGAAGAGCCATGGAAATCATGGAGCGCCATCTTGCGTAATCAGCCGGGCGTACTAGCGGTGAACCGTGCGGCAATCTTCAATCTGATCCGCATCGCACCAGAAAACATTCATCACACGCCAGCGGCTCATCTTGAGTTTGTGAATAAAACCATGACGGCTGAGTTTAACTCTGCTGTGGAGTTGCTGCCGCTGTCTACTCCGGCTGTTGAGACCGAAGCACCTGTTGAACAACCGCAGGTTGAAAATCTCGGCAGCGGCATGTTCTCCATCGATGGCCTGATGTGTGGAAATACCGAACCGGTCATCAATACCTCCTCAAATGATGTTCAAAAAACGGAAAACGCAGCGGAGACCACCAGCAATGTGCAGATGGAAACGACTCAGCCAGAGAAAGTCGAAAATACTGATCCGGTACAACCAGGCGAAGGCGCTGATGCAGCTGATACGCAAGCAGTTACCGTAGCACCAGCAGAGATACTTGCCGCTGCCGCGCCAAGCCTGGCGAATCAGGAACAGGCGAGCGTTGACCATAAAACAGATTCAGCCAGCCAGAATAGCGTTCCTGCACACCAGAATGAGCCAGAACCGGCACAAAGCGAGCCAGAACTGCAGCAGGGAGAACCAGCTGTTGAATATCCTGCTTATTTTGAGCCAGGCCGCTATGAAGGTCTGCCGAACGAGGTTTACCACGCCGCCAACGGTATCAGCTCCACCCAGGTGAAGGATGCCCGCGTGTCGCTGATGTATTTCAATGCGCGCCACGTTGAGAAAACCATAGTCAAAGAGCGATCCGCGGTGCTGGACATGGGTAACTTGGTACATGCGCTGGCGCTGCAGCCTCAACAACTGGACGCAGAATTCAGCGTTGAACCGGTAATCCCGGAAGACGCATTCACAACGGCCGCGACCTTGCGCGCCTTTATCGATGAGTACAATGCCAGCCTGCCGGTGCTGCTAAGCGCGGACGAGATTAAAGCGTTGCTTGAAGAACATAATGCAGCCCTTCCCGTTCCAGTGCCGCTTGGCACGAGCCTGGAAGAAACGGCTCAAAGCTATATGGCTCTCCCTGTTGAGTACCAGCGTATTGAAGAAGGCCAGAAGCAGACAGCAACAGCAATGAAGGCATGCATTAAAGAGTACAACGCCACCCTGCCCGTGCCGGTTAAAACCAGCGGCAGCCGTGATGCGTTACTTGAGCAATTAGCAATCATCAATCCAGACCTGGTGGCGCAAGAAGCGCAGAAACCGACACCACTGAAAGTGTCCGGTACCAAAGCAGACATGATCCAGGCAGTTAAATCAGTTAAGCCCGATACCATCTTCGCCGACGAACTGCTGGATGCCTGGCGCAGCAACCCTGGCGAAAAGATATTGGTTACCCGCCAGCAGTTGGCCACAGCGCGGGCAATTCAGTCTGCACTCCTGGGGCACCCGACCGCCGGCATGCTGCTGACACATCCAAGCCGCGCCGTTGAAGTGAGCTACTTCGGCTTTGACGACGAAACAGGTTTAGAGGTGCGTGTACGCCCTGACCTCGAGATTGAACTGGACGGCGTGCGCATCGGTGCTGACCTGAAAACCATCAGCATGTGGAATGTGAAGCAGGAAAGCCTGCGCGCCAGGCTGCACCGGGAAATCATTGACCGTGACTATCACCTGAGCGCGGCCATGTACTGCGAAACCGCGGCGCTGGACCAGTTCTTCTGGATTTTCGTCAACAAAGACGAGAACTACCACTGGATCGCCATCATCGAGGCGTCAACCGAACTGCTGGAACTGGGCATGCTCGAGTACCGCAAAACAATGCGCGCCATCGCATCCGGATTCGACACGGGCGAATGGCCAGCTCCGATCATCGATGATTACACTGACGAACTGAACGACTTTGACATGCGCCGCCTCGAAGCGCTGCGCGCTCAGGCTTAAGGGGGATTTATGCATAACACTAACGTTGCCGTTGCTGATCAGAACACCGTTATTAACTCCAACGTGGCTTTGTTCGATTCCCAGTATCTGAACGCCATCAGCACGTTCGCGCAGATCATGGCGCAAGGCACCGCTACCGTTCCTAAACACCTGCAGGGCAACCAGGCCGACTGCATGGCTGTAGCGATGCAAGCAGCACAGTGGCAGATGAATCCCTTTGCCGTGGCGCAGAAAACACACCTGATTAACGGTGTGCTCGGGTATGAAGCGCAGCTGGTTAATGCCGTCATTTCACGAAGCGGCGTGCTGGCCAGCCGCTTTGAGTATGAATGGTACGGGCCATGGGAAAAGGTCGTTGGAAAATTCAATATCCGTAAAGGCGACAAAGGCGAGTACCGCGTTCCGGGTTGGACCCTGGCTGACGAAGCCGGGATCGGCATCATTATCCGCGCAACGTTGAAAGGTGAAGATCAGCCGAGAGAACTTGATTTACTGCTGGCTCAGGCCCGTACCCGAAACTCTACCCTTTGGGCTGACGACCCTCGCCAGCAGTTGGCGTACCTGGCAGTCAAACGCTGGGCGAGACTGTTCTGCCCGGATGTGATTCTGGGAGTTTATACCCCGGATGAACTGGATGATCGCCGTGAAGAGCGAGAGGTAAACCCGGCACCGGCGCAGCACGTTAGCCTCGCTGACATTTCAAGTGACAACGTCACTACTACTCAAACGGCTCAGGAATCAGCTCAAAACATCGATGCACTTGCTGATGATTTCCGTGATCGCATCGAGGCGGCTCAGGATGTGGATAGCGCTAAAGCTCTGCGCGCAGATATTGAAACCGTGAAAGCAACGCTGGGTTCTGCCCTGTTCACTGAGCTGAAAAACAAGGCCGTGAAGCGTTATTACCTAGTTGATGCACGGAACAAAGTCGAAGCAGCCATCAATTCCTTGCCACCTTCAGATGAGCCCGATGCAGCTGCGCGGTTCGCAGAAGTAGAGCGCGTTCTTGCATCTTCGAAACGACATCTGGGCGACGAGCTGCATAGTCAGTTCAGCATCACCCTGGCGGATATGAAACCGGAATACGTGGACTAACGAGATCGGGAGGGGAAACTCTCCCTCAAGGAGAAGAAATGCGACTGATTAACCGAGGCAGTAAGCAATCCCCTTTGGCTCGCCAGGCATGTGAAATCGCACTCGCAGCCCACCAGCAAAGATACGGCGACTATGGGCGCAGCAAGATGAAAGAGACCTATACGGTGAGAGTGGAAGGCGTGAAGGTCTGGGTTGAAGTGGTCAACTGCAAGGCAAGCTACGTGGCCACGGCAATGACCGGCATGCGCCGACTGCGCTCCCTGCCCGGCCAGGCAAACTGAAACTGAAATATCAACGACTGAAGACCGGCATATCTATACTCATGCCGGTTACCTTAGGTGAACCATGTCGCAGGTAATTTTTAACGAAGAATGGGTTGTTGGCGCAAGGCTCACAGAAAAAACTGGCCTGACCGAACGACAGATTGAGAAGTATCGCCAGGGCTGCTGGGTGGAAGGAGTCCATTTTAAACGGGTATCTCCTTCAGGAGAAAAAACCTTGCGTGGCACAACCTGGTATAACTATCCGAGAATTAATCAGTTAATAAGGGATGCGTAAGATGGCAGCTTTGCCTACAGGTGTCGAAATCAGAAACAATAAGATTTGCATCTGGTTTATGTACCGGGGAAAGCGTTGCCGCGAAATTCTAAAAGGTTGGATTAACACCCCGGCGAACATCAAAAAAGCCGGGAATCTTCGGGCTGTGATCGTTAGCGAGATCAACCTTGGAGAGTTTGATTACCACCAGCGCTTTCCTTCATCTTCCAGAGCAAAAAAAACCGTAACCACTGTTTCAGTTCAAACCTTTTCAGAGCTGTGTGAACTGTGGACGAACATTAAAGAAACAGAAATTAGCGCGAATACGATGCGTAAGACGCGCTCACAACTCGGTACGTTAATGCACATCATTAACGAAGACACGCCGGTTTCAACTATACGGCACAGCGACATTCTGAAATACAGAAAGGAACTATTGAACGGTGAGACACTTTACCTGGCAAATCCCAGAAGCAACAAACAGGGACGCACTGTGCGTACCGTGAATAACTATATATCGCTACTGTGCTCCCTTCTTCGGTTTGCACACAAATCAGGCTTTATCAATGGCAAGCCCTTCGAAGGGATCAAGAAATTACACAAAGGGAAAGTTAAACCGGATCCTTTAACGAAGCAGGAGTTTAGTTTGCTTGCGGAATCCGAGCGTGGCCAAAGCCTGAATATGTGGACGTTCGCAGTATATACTGGCGTCCGTCATGGAGAGCTCGCAGCTCTTGCCTGGGAAGATATTGACTGGGAAAAAGGTACAGCCCATATAAAGCGCAATCTTAATGCGTTGGGCATGTTCGGCCCACCAAAAACCGAAGCAGGTAACCGGGTTATCACCCTATTAGAGCCGGCACTTGAAGCCTTGAAAGCACAGCGTAAGCTGACAGCACTACAGCCTAAAACCGAAATTGTCTTTAATCATCGCGAGTATGGCGCAGTGGAAAATCAAAGCCTGCGATTCGTTTTCATACCCCGGATGCGCAAAGGAGAGCAGAAAGCCTACTACTCTTTATCAAGCATCGGTGCGAGATTCAACGCAGCTGTAAAACGTGCTGGTATTCGCCGCCGGAATCCGTACCATACGCGGCATACTTTTGCCTGCTGGCTTTTATCTGCCGGCGCTAACCCGTCTTTCATAGCCAGCCAGATGGGGCATGAAAACGCGCAAATGGTTTATGAAGTCTACGGTGCGTGGATTGAAGAAATGAATGGCGAACAGGTGCTGATGCTTAACGATAAGCTCGCACGCTGAAAAATTTGCCCCTATTATGCCCCTATTGGCTCCGAAGGTAGTAATAAATGCAACAAAATCAAGAATTTAACAAGAAAGAACAATACAACCTGAATAAACTGCAAAAGCGACTGCGCCGTAACGTGGGCGAAGCCATTGCAGACTTCAACATGATTGAAGAAGGCGATCGCATCATGGTCTGCCTGTCGGGCGGTAAAGACAGCTACACCATGCTGGAGATCCTGCGTAATCTACAGCAAAGCGCACCGGTGAACTTTTCCCTGGTCGCGGTTAACCTCGATCAGAAACAACCTGGCTTCCCGGAGCATATCCTGCCGGAGTACCTTGATAACCTGGGCGTTGAGTACAAAATCGTAGAAGAGAATACCTACGGCATTGTTAAAGAGAAGATCCCAGAGGGCAAAACGACCTGCTCGCTCTGCTCACGTTTGCGTCGCGGCATTCTGTACCGCACCGCAACCGAACTGGGTGCCACCAAGATTGCGCTTGGCCATCACCGGGACGACATTCTGCAAACGCTGTTTCTGAATATGTTCTACGGCGGCAAAATGAAGGGAATGCCACCGAAGCTGATGAGCGACGACGGCAAACACATCGTGATCCGCCCACTTGCCTACTGCCGCGAGAAAGACATTGAGCGTTTCTCTCAGGCCAAAGCCTTCCCTATCATTCCGTGCAATCTGTGCGGCTCACAGCCGAACCTGCAACGTCAGGTCATTGGCGACATGCTGCGTGACTGGGATAAACGCTATCCGGGCCGCATCGAAACCATGTTCAGCGCCATGCAGAACGTGGTGCCTTCGCACCTCGCCGACGTTGAACTGTTCGATTTCAAAGGGATTAACCACGGTTCAGAGGTGGTGAATGGCGGGGATCTGGCGTTTGATCGCGAAGAGATCCCGATGCAGCCTGCTGGCTGGCAGCCAGAGGAAGAGGATGCGCAATTCGATGAACTGCGCCTGAACGTGGTAGAAGTCAAGTAACCTGGCAGCGTCTCAGATATCGTTTCTGAGACGCGTTTTAAGCTTACTTCAGCAGTCGAACGCGGCAGGTTTTCCCTTTAATCTTCCCGCCCTGCAACTGTTTCCAGGCCTTATGCGCAACCGACTGGCGAACCGCTACGTAGACATGCGCAGGGTGGACCGTGATCTTGCCAATATCTGCCCCGTCGAGACCGATATCCCCTGTTAACGCCCCCAGAACGTCACCGGGACGCATTTTGGCCTTTTTACCGCCGTCGATGCACAGGGTGGCCATTTCCGCCGCCAGCGGAGCGATGCTGATATTACCTGGGGTATTCACCCAGTTGAGTTTCAGTTGCAGCATTTCCGAAAGAATATTAGCGCGCTGCGCCTCTTCAGGTGCGCAGAAGCTGATGGCGAGACCACTGTTACCCGCACGCGCAGTACGCCCGATGCGGTGGACATGCACTTCCGGATCCCATGCCAGTTCGAAATTCACCACCAGCTCAAGCGATTTAATATCCAGGCCACGGGCCGCCACATCCGTTGCAACCAGCACGCGAGCGCTGCCGTTAGCGAAACGCACCAGCGTCTGATCGCGATCGCGCTGTTCCAGATCGCCATGCAGCGATAATGCGCTCTGTCCGGCATCATTCAGGGCATCGCACACCGCCTGACAGTCTTTTTTGGTATTACAGAACACCACGCAGGACGCTGGCTGGTGTTGGCTCAGCAATTTTTGTAGCAGTGGAATTTTGCCCTGCTGCGATGTCTCGAAGAACTGCTGCTCAATCGCCGGCAACGCATCGACAGTATTGATTTCAATGGTCAGCGGGTTCTTCTGCACGCGCCCGCTGATCGCCGCAATCGCCTCAGGCCAGGTGGCAGAAAAGAGCAGCGTCTGACGCGTGGCTGGCGCAAAGCGGATCACTTCGTCAATCGCATCGCTGAAGCCCATATCCAGCATGCGGTCAGCTTCATCCATCACCAGCGTTTGCAGTGCATCGAGTGAAACGGTGCCTTTTTGCAGGTGATCGAGCAGACGGCCCGGCGTTGCTACAATGATATGCGGCGCGTGCTGAAGGGAATCGCGCTGCGCACCAAACGGTTGCCCGCCGCAGAGCGTTAAAATTTTAGTGTTAGGCAAAAAACGCGCCAGACGACGCAGCTCACCCGCGACCTGGTCGGCCAGCTCGCGCGTCGGGCAGAGTATCAGGGACTGAGTCTGAAACAGGGTTGCATCAATGTGTTGTAACAGGCCTAGCCCGAATGCAGCCGTTTTTCCACTGCCGGTTTTCGCCTGCACGCGCACGTCACGGCCTTCAAGGATAGCCGGCAGCGCGGCGGCCTGGACAGGGGTCATAGTGAGGTAGCCCAACTCATTCAGGTTACTCAGTTGGGCTTCAGGCAGAACGTTCAGCGTGGAAAAAGCGGTCACAATATACTCTCGTGGTAATGATTGCAGTCAGATGGCGCGTATCCTCGCAGATCTGCGCTAACGATGCGACAATTTAATCGGTTCTTCATCCGGCGGTGGATCAGGCATCGGCTGCGGACGTGGGACAGGGTCAGGTATCGGCGTCGGATCGGTGGGCACCGGATCGGACTGCCAGGTGTTCAGGCGTTGCAGGGCAAGTAGCATACTCATCTTTTCCTCCAGATTAGGGTGCTGACCCCTAAAGGGTAGACGCAGATAGACAGGAGGCAAAAAAAAGCCGACTATGAAGTCGGCGTCGTACGAATCAATTGTGCTATGCAGTAATTCAAAAAAAGGAAGTAAGACAATATGGAGCGCAACGCCCATCGCTTGACGTTGCATTCACCTGCGGGAGTAATATTGCACCTAACATGGTCGGAGTTTATTGACTTCGCTCAATTAAAATGTCGTTTTGAAGCCGACTCTGCCACAGAAAAGCGTAAATTTACAGCCATTTACTACGATGCAACCACCACGCAACACCGCCAATCAAAACCACTAACATGACGCAAAATGTCGTGAAGCCATAGTGATATTCACCGCCGGGGATCCCTCCGAGGTTTACGCCAAACAACCCCGTCAGGAAGGTACTCGGTAAAAAGACCATCGCCATCAGCGACATGGTGTACGTTCTCCTGGCTAACGACTCCTGCATTACCTGGGCTATCTCATCCGCCATGACTGCCGTTCTGGCAATACATGAGTCAATCTCGTCCAGACCACGTCCGAGCCGGTCAGCGATATCCTGCATTCTGCGGCGCTGATCGTCGTTCATCCAGCTCATGCGTTCGCTGGCCAGTCGCGCATAAACGTCGCGCTGGGGGGTCATATAGCGGCGCATCACGATGAGCTGTTTACGCAGCAACGCCAGAAAACCACGTGGGGGGATTTGCTGATCGAGCAAGTTATCTTCCAGATCGATGATTTTATCGTGAAGTTCTTCTATAAACTCGCTGGCATGATCGGTCAACGCATCACACACATCCACCAGCCAGCTGCCGCAATCCGTTGGTCCCGTGCCCTCTTTCAGATCGTTAATGACGTCATCCAGCGCCAGCACTTTTCGCTGGCGGGTGGAAACAATCAGCCGTTCATCCATATAAACACGCATGGCCACCAGCTGATCCGGACGCTCATCCGTACTGCCGTTTATACAACGCAGCGTAATTAACGTCCCCTCACCCATCCGGCTGACGCGGGGTCTGAGACTTTCTCCCGCCAGCGCATCCCGAACGTTGTTGGGCAATAGCGGCGTGGACGCGAGCCACTCGGCGCTGTCCGGGTGCGTGTAGTTGAGGTGCAGCCAGCATGGATGTTCGTTGTCGATATGATCCTGATCTTCAAGCGGCCTTGCGCCGCCACGTCCATCAAACACCCATGCAAAAACTGCGTCAGGTACGTTAACCTCAGACCCTTCGATGCTCTCCACAGCGCCTCCACCGTTTTATCTCTTTCGGTGTCAGTCTAGCTTTCGCCGAGGGTTAAGCAATAATTATGTGAGGCATCGTCCTGAATACGCTCAGGAATTCACCGCCCATTCGCGGCTTCTTAACGCATTGTCAGCCTGGAGCTCATTTTCCAGACGGAAATTACGTGTTCGTGTCTGGAGCTCAATCACCTGATTGCGCAGCACATCTGACGATCCATTGAGTTCTTCAACCATCGACACGTTGCTCTGCGTTACGCGTTCAAGCTCAGACAATGCCTGCGTAATTTGTGAAATACCTTTTTCCTGTTCTGATGTTGAGGCGGATATTTCATCCATCAGTCTGCTCACATTGCCCGAACCGGTAACAATATCATGCATATTTTTTTCGGCTTCAGAGACCACGTTAACGCCCTGTGTCACGTTATGGCTGGTAACTTCAATCAATGACTTAATATTTTTTGCCGCTTCGGCGCTACGATGCGCAAGGCTTCTCACTTCGCCCGCGACCACAGAAAACCCTTTACCATGGTCGCCCGCTCTTGCCGCTTCAACGGCGGCGTTAAGCGCCAGAATATTGGTCTGAAAAGCGATACCGTCAATCAGCGAGATAATCTCTGTCATTTGCTGGGCGCAGTCGGTAATCGACTGCATATTGTTCGCGACCTGCCCCATTAACTCTCCGCCTTTACGCGCCTGCAACGTCGCGAGATTCGCCTGTTCGCTGGCTAAACGGGTATTGTCGGCATTATTTTTTGTACTTGCAGCCATCTCTTCCATGCTGGCTGCCGTTTGCACCAGCGAAGCTGACTGCTGTTCTGTTTTGACGGAAAGCTGCGCGCTGCGTGAAGAGAGTTGATCTGACAGGGTCATCGCGGTTTGCGAGGAGGCGCGGATCTCACGGACCAGCGTTGCAATGTTGCTGGAGAGACTATTAATCCCCGGGATCAGACGTCCCGCACAGTTGTTGCCAAATTCAGGTATCGACACGCCAAGTTTGCCTGACGTCACTTCTTCAATACTTTTTTTCACAGTATTGATCGGCGTCACAAGATATTTTGTCATGTACGCCCAGAGTAAAAATAATGCGATGAATTGTACAATTATGACTGCAATAAAAAGCGAAGAATTCCGTGAAAATAGCGCTATAACTCCATCACTTACCAAAAATACACATAAAAGGAAATAGACAATGAACGTTCTGACACTAATATTTCTTAGCATACGTTTTCCTGGGGCATTATATTTTGGTTGGCATTAAGGGTTATAGCATTGCCATACGAATTTGTCCTCACGTTCGTCGCTGGTTTGTTGTTTTGCAGTTTGATTTGTGCAGTTTTACTTAAGGCGGATAAAAAGCATGTGTTACGGTAAATATCTGGCTTGTCGTTTGGTTACTGATACTCCTTCAATAACGGTAATTATATATTTAAGGAGAGATACTGTAGAGTGCCGATGTTTAGTGGTGCTTAATAAGTTAACGTAGTTAATATATATTAACTACGTTATTGCACGCCCCTTCCGTTAGGGTGGCTGACGTTCAGGCCAGACAGTCGATAGCCTGGAAAAAACAGTCCTCAGTCATGAGGATATTCTCTTTTGCACTTTGATGCCCGCGACGAATATACCAGCCTGCTTCAGGCGCCATGCTTAAATGGAATATCCTGGCCCCCGACAGACTATCGGGGACAGTAATACTCATCGTCACACACCCCTTCTCCGCCCCCCTGATCACCTGTTCTGGCATAATGGTGACGCTGCGATCCCCATTTTGCAAAATGATCGTCGTAATAGCATAACGACATATACCGCTACTAAGGCTGTAGCCAACCGTACTTAAATCGGTGATATGTTTTTTAGATAAAAATATTTCAATACCAGAACCTTCAAACCATGTAATGATTTGCTGCGCAAGATCCTCCATCCGCTCACAAAACGCCCTGACTTCGGCCTCAGCCGTATTAACATTGATCGGTTTGTCCCCGATACTCTGTTGCACTTTCTTAAAAAAACGCTCTCTTGCTGACATGTCAACTCCGTGTTTTTCGCCAGTCTCATTACTCTTTTTGGTGCTTCAGCAGAGCATAGCTGGCAATCAACTGCTGAAGATGCTGTTCGGTCTGGTTTAGCTGCGCTGCTGACAGGGGTTGCCCGGCAGGTAAAATAGAAAGCAGACGAAGCTGCTCCTCAAGCGGAACGGTATGGCTGAAGGACTGCGACATGGCAAACACGGCTGATTTCAGTTCACTCACCGTCATGTACTTCCCCTTCTGTTCATCCAGCGCGTTCAGCCTGTTCGTCAACTGCTGTAACTGCGTCATCCCCTGATGCCAGCCATTCAGATCTGACTCTGCAAGCCCGGCAACGCTAATCTGCGTGTGCCACTGTTGCGCCAGGGATTTGGCCTCTTCAGGCCACAGCGTCAGCGCCTGCTGCACCAGACGGTCGCCGTAGCTTACTGCCCAGTCTGGTTTCAGATGTAAAAGCTGCGCTAACATCTGCTGTGTCTTACTGATCCCCGGTTCAGGTGGCGGTGACGTTTGTTGCAGCGCCTGCAACTGTGCTGTAGAGAGTCCTTCAGGTATAGGAGCCAGGGACGCGGCCAGCTGCATTTTCGCCGAATCTGGCGCATGCATCATCTGCCATGCCACTGCGACAACACTGGCAGCCACCAGCATGGACAACATACCCGCAGCAAATGGCTTCCACTGCTTCAGGGATACAGGAGGCTCTTTATTCAGCAACGGCTCGGGCTGAACCACATAAACCCTTTTACAACGCTCTGTCGGTTCTGTGAGGTGGAGTTCCGCGGCCCCCACCGCGTTCCCCGGCAGACTTACGCCCGTATTTTCGCTGTTTTCCAGACGCACTGCTGCGTTCTGCATCATCGAGCGCAGGGCATCAAGCTGAGCAGCATGCTTAAGTTCGAGGCGCTGCAACATGTCACTCAGAGCCTTCAGATTCTCCTCAGCCTGATAAAGCTGCCCTAAATCGGCATGCGTCAACGTCAGCGTTCTCATCACCTGTTGCAGGCGTTTGCTCAGTGCGCTGAGGATTTCAACTCGCGCATGAACAGGCTGTGGCCAGAGGCTACCCCACTGACGGACGACCAGGGCAGCCAGTAGCGCCAGCCCTTCATTCATGCCGTAGAGTCCGGCAAGATGCGTGCGGGCGAGCGTATACCAGGCAGCCGTTTGTAGCTCCACACCGTTATGCTCGAACAGTGACAGACAGAGCGTTTCCGCATGTTGCCAGTTAACATCCGGGCGTGCCGGATGGGTGAGCTTGTTCATTTCGTCGCGCAAGGCAGCGTAATCCGCAAGCGTGCGCGGATCCCCGCCGGTTTTAAGTTGGCGTTCAGAATTTATTGTCATAACTGTTTTAACCTGAGTAATAACTAGATGGCGGCTCGTGCATCGAGGTATTGCTGTTGTTTCAGATGACGGATTAATACCCTGCCCTCGGGCATAAATTCCGTGCCGTAGCGCACCAGCCCGACCCCCTTCAGCTCCGCATCAATGGCGTAGCGGAGTTCACCGGGCTGAATCTGTTCCTGCATCACCACATTAATCCGGCTCAGGCGCGGCTCGTATTTCAGCAACACAGCCGACAGTGTGGTGATCAGCTGGTGGGCGGTCCCGGGCATTCCCTGGAGGATTTTTGTCATATCCGGCAGGCCGTAGTCCGGCAGGTGAGCCAGCGTACCGGCGCGGCAGTTGAGTACCCGCTGCATATTATCGAGTACCGATAAAATCACCTGATTCTGTTCGCTGACCTGGTTGAGGCTCAGGCCTCCTGAGAAATTACCGCTCAGCATTTCATAAAGCGATGGCGTGTTGTGTCCCTGTGGCATCAGTCATTATATGAACACATTCCGTTTGCAAAGCATCCATTGTTTAGACATTGACGGGTAGGGTTCAGCATCATTCCTGGCTTATTTGCAGCTATAACGCTGCCAGCCCTAATGTAATTCGCTGACTCCCCCCTTATTTCCTTTGCGGCTTTAAGCCCAGTGACTGATTCAGGTGTAGTGAGTCCTGGTCTTACCTGTCTTTGTCATTACACTGGCCGCCAGAGCAACCTTTCAGTATTCACCCATTTGTTAAGAGTTTATATTCATCCGTATCAGCGATTAGTATGACCGGATACTGATATGATCCTTACCGTACTTATGGTAATAAGTCGCTATAGCCCATCCTATTTCATTGCCTTAATCGCGTTTCCAGGTCAATTCTGACCAAGGGGGCGGAGGGGATTGGCATTTTAAACGTTAAGCACACTCTGGAATTTTCCATCCAGCCCACCCTTCACTTGTTGGATACATTGCATATTGCCCGTGCCATTCTGGTGCAACCGAATCAGAGAACTGAGCTTGCCAAAAGTGCCATGCAGAGCTTTTTATTTTATTCCCATTGGAATCATATACAACAAAAAAAGATTGGTTGGAAAACAACCGTAACACTCTCCCGATACCACCATATGGTCGATAGTCAGGAATATAAGTAGTCAGTTCGCATTTATTATCTCGACTCCATATAGTATCATTCTTGATTGCGTTTTGATAAGCCATGGTCTTAATCACCATTAGCAAAACGCAAAAGAAGAAAACTGATATCAACATGAAGCAGCACGTTTTTTTTATAAAGCTATGCATTTATATTCACCTCTTTCCAGTAAATATATTCCTCCATATCTACCTTATTCAAATGAATGATAATGTTCGTAGGGATTTTTTTCACCGTCGAGTATACGAAAAAATCTCCAGTTTTATTTTCGCCCTTATATTTTTCCCGGTATCTCACAAAAGATGAGTTAGTAACTCTAAAGTATCTACAGTCACCTTCATCAATATATTCTTTTTTCAATAGTTCACTTATAATCCCTGGTTTGATGACACCATTCTCTCCCCAATAGCCTAACGGTTGATCATCACCATCATTCATAAACTCGTAGGTATCCCTAACGTACAATCCAAGCTCTTTAATTTCTAACCTCATAAAACCATCAGTATCTTTCGTGACATTAAGTTCTGTAAACGCAATTTTGATTATGAAAGAACCAAGAGCACCATACACATCATCCAGGGTATCTGTTGCTTTTTCCCACAATGTACTACCAATTTTTATAAAGTTAAATTGACTTGTTTTATCAAGCTCTATTGCTGACAGATTGCCATTATTTAAATAACAGTCCTTTATTTCATTATCAATAAAAAGACCTAATTCATCCAATCTGTTAATGATATAACAAAGGCCATTAGACAACTGTTGTGAGATTTGTTTTTTTCGCCCCAAATAGTCATTATACTCAATGACATTCGATACTTGCTCCACAAAAGCATCGTAAATTGGCTTGATTCGTAACGAAGACGTTAGTAACCAGTCAAAGTCCAAATCTTCAATGATGTGACTTTTGTCCACAGTATTCACATCAACTTTATTTAGCTTCTCTTCACGTGACATTTCGTAATATGGATCATTGAACCATTTTCGCATGAAACGTGCTGACACTGACCAACCTTTTTTCTCCATCACATCCGGGATGTCAGTTATTTTGAAGATTTTGACCGGGACTGTTTGTTTACTTTCACTTTCATTTGTTAACTTTGATTTAATTTTTACATTCGCCACAAAATCACCCTATAAATAATGAATCTTGTTCTAGAACATTTAATTCCACTTCAGCCTCATCGGGATGACTAACGAAACTTGTGAAGCCCTTCTTGCATGTAGTCCCTTTAACGACCGAGCCTGTAGGTGAGGTCAATTCATATCCAATATTTGATATTGGCTCTTGGGTTCTATTATCTACAAGAATAAAACTCCTACGGAAAACATCTCCTGGCCCAGGTAAGAATGGGAGTTCTGGAGACTGAGCATTACTTCCCGCCACCATCGTCCTTTTCACCCGGCGCAGGTAGGTCGCCGTCGTGCCGTACTCGATTTTCCCCGCCTCCAGCCGCAGATAACTCCCGCCCCCGATGAGCGTGATGCGCTTTTTCCCCGCAAACGTGATGTCGCTCGCGGACGACAGGGTGAGCTTCTTTTCCGCGAACAGCTGCATTCTCCCGTTCTGCGCCTGCATCTCAACCGGGCCTTCACTGGCTTTCAGGCTCAGCTGGCCCGTTCTGGCAAACAGCCCGAGCTTTTCCCCCGACAGCGCCGTCATGTTGCCCATGACACCGGCACTGATATCCCCTCCGGCGTTAACGGCGACGTTTTTTG
>NZ_QFRV01000091.1:0-14503 GCF_004136805.1 Enterobacter cloacae complex sp. GF14B | reverse complement strand
CCAGCGGGGCGGTGATCATAAACGCAAAACCATTTGCCCCGCGGAAACGGCCAAAGCGCACCATCACCAGCGCGGCAATCGTGCCCAGCACGCAGGCCATCGTCGCCGCCAGCGCCGCAATGGTCAGGCTCAGCCCCACCGCGCTCATCATCGCATCATCGTGGAACAGCTCGCTGTACCAGCGCGTCGACCAGCCCGCCCAGACGGTGACCAGCTTAGAGCTGTTGAACGAGTAGATCACCAGCATCAGCATCGGCGCATAAAGGAAGGTAAAGCCGATAATCAGGATCGCAATTCGCCACGGGGAGCGTACTACCGGTAAGTTGTTCATCCGTGGTCTCCCATCTGTTTCTGCTGATGTTTATGGAACCACATGATCGGCACGATCAGCAGCAGTAACATGACGATCGCCACCGCCGAGGCCACCGGCCAGTCGCGGTTATTGAAGAACTCCTGCCATAGCACGCGGCCAATCATGATGCTGTCCGGGCCGCCGAGCAGTTCCGGGATCACAAACTCCCCGACAGCCGGGATAAACACCAGCATCGATCCGGCGATGATCCCGCCTTTGGTGAGCGGCACAATGACGCTGAAGAAAGTCTTCAACGGGCGTGCGCCGAGATCCAGCGAGGCTTCCACCAGCGAGTAATCAATACGCGTCAGCGCCGTATAGATCGGCAGCACCATAAACGGCAGATAGGCATAGACAATCCCGATATACACCGCAAGGTTGGTATGCAGGATCGTCAGCGGCTGGTCGATCACCCCAAGCCACAGCAGGAAGTTATTCAGTATGCCGTTATTCTTCAGGATCCCCATCCACGCGTACACGCGGATCAGGAACGACGTCCACGACGGTAAAATGACCAATAGCAGTAAAATATTTCGCGTCGACGGCTTGCTGTGCGCCACTGCCCACGCCAGCGGGTAGCCCATCAACAAGCAGCAGATCGTAGAAATAGCCGCAACCTGTAACGACTGCAAATAGGCTTCGAAATAGAGCGGATCGTCGGTCAGTTGCAGGAAATTACCGAGGTTTACGGTCAGCGTCAGCTGCCCGTCGGCCCACTCCCACAGATCGGTATACGGTGGGATCGCCCGCGCCATCTCCGCCAGGCTGATCTTAAAGACGATCAGGAACGGCAGCAGAAACAGCAGGATCAGCCAGATATAGGGCATGGCGATGACCAGCTTGCGGCCATGCGCCATCTGTATGCGCGCCAGCCAGAGCGCGAAACCGCCCGGTTTTTTGACGCGGGCTGGAGGTTCAAGTGTACTCATGACCGCTCCTTATACCGTCAGGACTACGCAACTGTCCGCATCCCAGCAGAGGCTCACTTCGTCGCCCCAGGTTGGCTGTCCCTTGCGATACCGGTGTTCGTTCTGTAACTGGGCGCTGAGCATCTGGCCGCTTTTCAGGCGCACATGGTAAATCGACAGATCGCCGAGATAGGCAATGTGCACCACTTCGCCCACGGCAAAGTTATAGCCATCTGCGGGTGGCTCATCGCATAGCATGATTTTTTCCGGGCGCAGGGCAACGTAAACCGGCACGTTGTCCACCACGGAGTTATCAGAATCAACCTTCAGCGGGTGCACCAGCCCCGGCGATTCAATCACCAGACCGTCGTCCTGGCGTTCCTTCAGCAGCCCTTCGAAGACGTTCACCGAGCCGATGAACTCCGCGCTGTAGCGGGTTGTCGGGTGTTCGTAAATCTCTTCCGGCTCGCCGATCTGCACGAACTTACCGCGATTCATGATCGCAATGCGCCCGGCCATGGTCATCGCCTCTTCCTGGTCGTGGGTCACCATCACGCAGGTCACCCCCACGCGCTCGAGGATATCCACCACTTCCAGCTGCATCCGGTCGCGCAGCTTTTTATCCAGCGCGCCCATCGGCTCGTCGAGCAGTAATAATTTTGGACGCTTCGCCAGACTTCTTGCCAGCGCCACGCGCTGACGCTGGCCGCCGGAAAGCTGATGCGGCTTACGCTTCGCAAACTCCTGCATATGCACCAGGCTCAGCATCTCCGCCACGCGCGCGGTGATTTCGGCTTTCGGCAGTTTGTCCTGCTTCAGGCCGAAGGCGATGTTCTGCTCGACGGTCATGTGCGGGAACAGGGCATAGGACTGGAACATCATGTTGATGGGCCGCTGGTACGGCGGCACGCTGGAGAGGTCTACCCCATCCAGCACGATCTGCCCGGCGGTGGGCTGTTCAAACCCGGCCAGCATGCGCAGCAGGGTCGATTTACCGCAGCCGGATGCGCCAAGCAAAGCAAAAATTTCACCTTTGTAGATCGTCAGGCTGACATCGTCCACGGCATGCTGGCCGTCGAAGGATTTGGTGAGGTTACGAATTTCAAGAAGCGGGGTCAGCGCTTTACGGACTTTCGCCTGCGGGCGGGGGATCGCGTCATTCACGGGGTGCTCTCCGGCATAGATCAACACTGGTGCAAACGCACCGTCAGGGTGCGCATCGCCGGGCGGCGCTAACGCTTGCCCGGCCTACGGTATTTGTCGGCCCGGTAAGCGACGGCGCTACCGGGCAACGATATCAAACGCCGTTACTTACCACTTTTCACCTTGGTCCACGCGCGGGTACGCACACGGTCAATTTTTGGTTCCTGCACTTTCAGGGTGAAGAGCTTGGCAAACACATCGGCTGGCGGGTAGATCGCCGGATTATTGCGGATTTCTTCGCTCACCAGCGGCTCGGAGGCCTTGTTACCATTGGCGTAGTAGACGTGGTCGCTGATGTGAGCAATCACGTCCGGACGCATCAGGTAGTTGAGGAACTGATACGCTTCCTCTTTGTTTTTCGCATCAGCCGGCATCGCGAAGACGTCGAAGAACGCCAGCGCCCCCTCCTTCGGAATGAAGTAGGAAACATTCACGCCGTTTTTTGCCTCTTTCGCGCGGTTCGCCGCCTGCCAGACGTCGCCCGCCCAGCCGATGGCCACGCAGATATCCCCGTTCGCCAGGTCGTTGATGTACTGAGAGGAGTGGAAGTAGCGAATATTCGGACGCAGCTTCAGTAGCAGGTCGGTCGCCGGACCGGTGTAGTCGTCGGCCTTGCTGCTGTTTGGATCTTTGCCGAGATAGTTAAGCACGGTGGCGAAAATCTCTTCCGGCGCATCGAGGAAAGAGACGCCGCAGCTTTTCAGCTTCTCGAGGTTTTCCGGCTTCAGCACTACGTCCCAGCTGTCCAGCTTGACGTCCGGGCCCAGCGCCGCTTTGACTTTATCCACGTTATAGCCAATACCGGTGGTCGCCCACAGGTAAGGCATCGCGTATTTGTTGTCCGGGTCGTGCTTCGCCACCAGCTTCAGCACGTCCGGATCGAGGTTTTTCCAGTTCGGTAATTTGCTCTTGTCCAGCGGCTGGAAGACACCGGCGGTCAGCTGACGCTCCAGGAAGCTTGCCGACGGCACCACCAGGTCGAAACCGGTGCTGCCCGCCATCAGTTTGCCTTCCAGCACTTCGTTGGAATCGAATACGTCGTAGACAACCTTAATGCCGGTCTCTTTTTCAAAATTGGCGACGGTATCCGGCGCAATATAGTCAGACCAGTTATAGACGTGCAGCGTTTTTTGTTCCGCAGCGAGCGTGCCGGCAGAGACGGCCATCAGAGCACCCGCAACCAGACCCGATAACCATTTTTTATTCAAGGCGATCATATTGTTATTCCTTCTGAAAGTTCGTTAACAAACGAACCAAATCTGTGCAGCCTGAAGATATGCAATAATCATGCATAGTTTGTCGCTCTGCCCGAAATAAAATACCCCCCTCATCCCGGCAGGTTCCGCTCGCTTTTTTAAGCACCGCAAGAATAACTGTAGCCCGTGTCTCCGGCTATAGCCCAGACGAAAAAACGCCTTTTATCAATTTTTTATGCAGATTATGTCTACGTGATAAGCCGAAACGGCCGGAGAGGAGGTGAAAAATTCTTTAAAGAAAGGTTAAAAGCAGCAGAAAAAATGGTGTTATGCAGCCGCTCTGGCAGCGACTGCGCAAAAGTCAGACAGGCTTAGTGGAGAAAATTGGGAGATGCATCATTATTCTCGGCGTCATCTTCCGCGCTATACAGCAGGTGATGTGCGTTGGCTTCCATCATGACCATGGAAATTTGCTCTTCGCTCAGGCGCATAAACCAGGCGAACTGCTTGAAGGAGAGCCCCGCGCCGGAGAATAAAGACTGGCAAACCACCAGCTTTGGCAGATTATCATCCTGTATGTCGAGAAACGCTTTCACCGTCAAAGAACTGGCGTTGATCGCTGACAGATCGGATGCCAGCGCCAGCAGCGCGGACGGCTTTACTTCAGCCAGCGCGGAGAAAAGGATCACGTCGTTAATCAGATCGATTTTGGCATCGAAAATGCCGTCGAAATTTTGCATGTGAGGCAGATGCAGCGCCTGGCAGGAGTCGCATTCGAAGAAAGTAATACCGGCATCATCGAGCCATTGACGTAACGTATCCAGTGTAGGTACGACCTGTAAATCCATCGCAGTGCAGCCTCTTAAATAAAAACGTTGTCCAGATTACGCAAAAAGTGCGCGCCGATCCATTTAACCGCCCGTTTTCAGGCAAAATCCCGGCGTCGCATGGCGTTCAATCCATGCGATCATTTTACCTGCAATATCGACGCCTGTGGTTTTTTCCACCCCTTCCAGCCCCGGCGAGGCGTTAACTTCCATCACCAACGGCCCGCGGTCGGCACGCAGCAGATCGACCCCCGCCACGTCCAGGCCCAGCGTCTGCGCCGCTTTCACCGCAATCTCACGCTCGCGCTCGCTGATAAGGGCCACCCGTGCGATACCGCCGCGGTGCAGGTTAGAGCGAAAATCGCCCTCTTTCGCCTGCCGCTCTATGGCGGCCACCACTTCATTGCCCACCACAAAGCAGCGGATGTCGCACCCTTTAGCCTCTTTAATATACTCCTGCACCAGAATATGGGCATTCAGACCGCGAAACGCATCGATCACGCTTTCCGCCGCCTGACGCGTCTCCGCCAGTACCACTCCAATACCCTGCGTACCTTCCACCAGCTTAATGACCAGCGGCGCACCGCCCACCATGTCGATTAAATCGCTGGTGTCGTCCGGGGAGTGAGCAATCCCGGTGACGGGCAGATCGATCCCCTGGCGCGCCAGCAGTTGCAGCGAGCGCAGCTTATCGCGGGCGCGGGAAATCGCCACGGATTCATTGAGCGGATAGCTTCCCAGCATTTCAAACTGGCGCAGCGCGGCCGTGCCGTAATAGGTGACCTGGGAGCCAATACGGGGAATTACCGCATCAAAATGCGGCAATTTGCGGCCTTTGTAATGAATCGACGACGCCGCAGGGTCGATGTTCATATAGCAGGACATCGGATCGAGGATCTCAACCTGATGTCCGCGTTTCGCCGCCGCTTCTCGCAGGCGTTTACATGAATAGAGCGTTCCATCCCGGGACAATATGGCAATTTTCACCCTGCACCTCTCTAAAGACATGGTAAAAGCCTGCCTATCATACACGAGGAGCAGGAGGAATGGACTACCGCGTTGCCCAGCCCTGTTTGTGCAGGTAGTCGAGAATGAACGGGCGGTTCTCCTTGATGATGGTGCGACGAATATGGTCGCTCCAGGTGTCGCGGCGGTTGTTGCTGTCGCGCGTCAGATAGTAGTTCGCCAGCTCTTCATCGTATTGATGCAGAACGTCCTGGTCGACCGGCTGGTAGTGGTTTTCATGCACCAGCATCGCAGCAGGAATGCGCGGCTTCAGATCCGGGTTATCCGCCGGCCAGCCGAGGCACAGACCAAACAGCGGCAGCACGTGTTTCGGCAGCTTCAGCAGTTCCGTCACGCTTTCGATGTTGTTACGCAGCCCGCCAATATAGACGCCGCCAAGCCCCAGTGATTCCGCCGCCGTGAACGCGTTTTGCGCCATCAGTGCCGTATCCACAACGCCCAGCAGCAGCTGTTCCGCCAGCCCCAGCTCGGCCTCAGGACAGATTTGCAGGTGACGGTTAAAATCGGCGCAGAACACCCAGAACTCAGCCGCCTGGGCAACGTGCTTTTGTCCGCCCGTCAGCGTTACCAGCTGCTCACGCATCGCCGGATCGGTGATGCGGATAATGGAGCTGCACTGCAAAAAGCTGGAGCTGGAGGTACCTCTTGCGCTGTCGATGATCGCGTCCCGCTGCGCCTGGGTAATTGGCTCATCGGTGAAATGGCGAATGGAACGGTGGGAACGAAGCAGGTCAATGGTTGGCGTCATTTTGTCTCTCTTTGTGTTGCGTAAAACGTATGGCAGCCAGTATAGGCAATGATCCACCTGATGTAATTGGCGAAACATAGCCTGACTGTATCAAAGTGACAGGTGAAACCTTCTTTCCATGACGGCAGGTTATCGTGCACTATAGGCGCTATTCGCCGTCAGGCTTGTTTTTTGAGGAGAGAGAAATGTTTGCAGTAATTTTTGGTCGTCCAGGATGCCCTTACTGTGTGCGCGCGAAAGAGCTGGCAGAGAAACTGACTGAAGAGCGTGATGATTTCAACTTCCGTTATGTGGATATCCACGCGGAAGGCATCACTAAAGCCGATCTGGAAAAAACCGTGGGTAAACCGGTTGAAACCGTGCCGCAGATCTTCCTCGATCAGAAACACATCGGCGGCTGCACCGATTTTGAGGCCTACGCCAAAGAACACCTGGGCCTGTTTGCGGCTCAGTAATGCGAAGACGCCCTCACCCTGAGGGCGTTTTTATTTACGGTGCTTCCGCTGTTGCAGCAGGCTGCGCGTAAATAAGAAACAGAGCGCGCCCAGCGCACACCAGAAAACGCCACTCAGTAGCCACGCCACTTCCTGCCAGACGCTTCTCGACGAGAGAAACAGCACGCGCATCAGAAGCAGGCAGAGCGGGGCCGCAAGCATTGCCCCAATAAGCGGCATCACCACCTCGCCTTTACGTGAGAGAAAACCGGCTACTACCCCCGGCAGGATGAAGAACAACAGGCCCAGCTCGGGATGACCGGACGCTCTGAAGGCGCCTTTCACGTTAAAAGCGAGTGACATGCAAACGACCGTAAACAGCAAAAAACAGCTGATTACGCCAGCCCAGTTTCGTTTAAAGTTCAAACTATCCTCCTGACTTATCTCTATCAAATACAAAAATCGTCCGGTGGACGCCCAGTCAGATAAAGCAATGCGGCAATCCTTGCCAAAGCACGCACAGAAGTCGTGCGATAATAGGTGGCTGTCGGTAGCTATTACGATTAAACTAACCGACTGCTAGTGTTTAGGGTATTTATCAGGAAGCAGGGAGATGCAAAGTGATTCCCTGACTCTGAAAACAGTAGCCCAAATAGTCCTTTCATTCAACAACTTACTGGTAAACAAGAAGTTAGCCTCCGTGAATATAAACGTCGCAGACTTGTTAAATGGGAATTACATCCTGTTATTATTTGTGGTACTGGCGCTGGGCCTTTGTCTGGGTAAATTACGCCTGGGTTCAGTTCAACTTGGTAATTCCATTGGCGTTTTAGTCGTCTCCCTGTTATTAGGTCAACAACATTTCAGTATTAACACGGACGCGCTTAACTTAGGTTTCATGCTGTTTATTTTTTGCGTAGGCGTGGAAGCCGGTCCGAACTTTTTTTCCATTTTCTTCCGAGACGGCAAAAATTACCTGATGCTGGCGCTGGTGATGGTCGGCAGCGCCCTGCTGATTGCGTTAGGGCTGGGCAAGCTGTTTGGCTGGGACATCGGCTTAACGGCCGGTATGCTGGCAGGCTCGATGACCTCCACACCGGTGCTTGTCGGCGCGGGCGATACGCTTCGTCATTCTGGCATGGCCGGCACGCCGCTTTCCTCCGCGCTGGACAACCTGAGTCTGGGCTATGCCCTGACCTATCTGATTGGTCTGGTGAGCCTGATTGTTGGCGCGCGCTATCTGCCAAAACTTCAGCATCAGGATCTCCAGACCAGCGCCCAGACCATCGCCCGCGAGCGCGGCCTGGACACGGACTCCAAACGTAAAGTTTACCTGCCGGTGATCCGCGCCTACCGCGTCGGGCCGGAGCTGGTTGCCTGGACCGACGGGAAAAACCTGCGCGAGCTGGGGATCTACCGTCAGACCGGCTGCTACATCGAACGTATCCGTCGTAACGGCATTCTGGCAAACCCGGACGGTGACGCGGTGCTCCAGATGGGCGATGACATCGCCCTTGTTGGCTACCCGGACGCCCACGCGCGTCTCGATCCGAGCTTCCGCAACGGGAAAGAGGTGTTTGACCGCGACCTGCTGGACATGCGTATTGTCACCGAAGAGATTGTGGTGAAAAACCACAATGCCGTGGGTCGCCGTCTGGCACAGCTGAAGCTGACCGACCACGGTTGTTTCCTCAACCGCGTGATCCGCAGCCAGATTGAAATGCCTATCGACGATAACGTGGTGCTCAATAAAGGCGATGTGTTGCAGGTTAGCGGCGATGCCCGACGTGTTAAAACCGTTGCCGACCGTATCGGCTTTATCTCAATCCACAGCCAGGTGACGGACCTGTTAGCCTTCTGCGCCTTCTTCATTGTCGGCCTGATGATCGGGATGATCACCTTCCAGTTCAGCAACTTTAGCTTCGGCATTGGTAATGCAGCCGGTCTGCTGTTCGCCGGGATCATGCTGGGCTTCCTGCGAGCGAACCATCCCACCTTCGGCTATATCCCTCAGGGTGCGCTGAACATGGTGAAAGAGTTCGGTCTGATGGTCTTTATGGCGGGTGTCGGCTTAAGCGCCGGGAGCGGCATTGGCAATGGCCTGGGTGCGGTCGGCTGGCAAATGTTGGTTTCCGGACTTATCGTCAGCCTGGTACCGGTGGTGATCTGTTTCCTGTTCGGCGCTTACGTGCTGCGCATGAACCGCGCCCTGCTCTTCGGCGCGATGATGGGCGCGCGCACCTGCGCACCGGCGATGGAGATCATCAGCGACACCGCGCGCAGCAACATCCCGGCACTGGGGTATGCGGGCACCTATGCTATCGCTAACGTACTGCTCACGCTGGCAGGTACGCTGATCATCATCATCTGGCCAGGACTCGGATAAGTCTCAAGTTTGCGCGTGGTGAAAATTATTTTCGTTACGCGCAGAACTTTTTTATCAGGGGGCAGTCATAACTAGTGCCACTGCTTTTCTTTGATGTCCCCAATTTGTGGAGCCCATCAACCCCGCCGTTTTGGTTCAAGGTTGATGGGTTTTTTGTTGCCTTAAAAAATAAACCATTAAATTCAATCAGTTACATACATAGCATTGGGTCATTGGCGACATAATGGCGACAGATTTTTTGCATGTCAGATTTGATTCCTCAAAATCGAGCTTTAAAGCTCACCCACCTCTAATTTTTGCAGCTCCGTATGAAAGCACATAGCCGACTATCAACGCCCCAAAACACCCGGCGAATTTCATCCATGTACTTTCAAACCAGAAGAATGATCCCATAGCAAAAAGCACAGCCTGAAAGGAGATAGTTCCCTCACTCGCCACAAACATATATGATTTAATGAATATGACAAAAAACCACGCAGGATCACCCGATGCTACTCCCCATCCAGCTCTTCAAAACCCTCTCCGACGAAACGCGCCTCTCCATCGTCATGCTTCTGCGTGAGGCGGGCGAGTTGTGCGTCTGCGATCTCTGTTCCGCTACCAACGAGCCGCAGCCGAAAGTCTCGCGCCATATGGCCTTACTGCGCGAGGCCGGGCTGGTCATCGATCGTCGTGAGGGTAAATGGATCTACTACCGTCTCTCTCCCAACATGCCCGCGTGGGCGGCAACCGTTATCGATAACAGCTGGAACTGCCTGCGAGAAGAGACACGTATGAAGCTGAAAAACCGCCTCCCGGGCTCTTGCTGACCACGACACATTCACAAAAACAGATATAACGGAGTAAAAGATGTTTCTGGCAGGGGCTATTTTTCTGTTTACGCTGGTACTGGTTATCTGGCAGCCCAAAGGGCTCAGTATCGGCTGGAGCGCCACCATTGGCGCCGTGCTGGCGCTGATGAGCGGCGTGATCCACATCAACGATATCCCTGTGGTGTGGAATATCGTCTGGAATGCGACGGCTACGTTCATCGCCGTCATCATTATCAGCCTGCTGCTGGATGAGTCCGGCTTTTTCGAGTGGGCGGCGCTGCACGTTGCTCGCTGGGGAAACGGTCGCGGGCGGTTGCTGTTTACCTGGATCGTGCTGCTGGGTGCGGCCGTGGCGGCGCTGTTCGCCAATGACGGTGCGGCATTGATCCTGACGCCTATCGTTATCGCCATGCTGCTGGCGCTGGGGTTCAGCAAGCAGGCCACGCTGGCGTTCGTGATGGCGGCGGGATTTATCGCCGATACCGCCAGCCTGCCGCTGATTGTATCCAACCTGGTCAACATCGTCTCAGCGGACTTCTTTAAGCTGGGCTTTAGCGAATACGCCTCGGTGATGATCCCGGTTGATATCGCTGCGATTGCCGCAACGCTGGTGATGCTGCATCTGTTCTTCCGAAATGAAATCCCCCCCGAATATGACCTGGCAAAACTCCGCGAGCCTGCTTTGGCCATTCACGACCTGCCGACGTTCAGAACGGGCTGGATCGTGCTGCTGCTACTGCTCGTCGGTTTCTTTGTGCTTGAACCTCTGGGTATCCCGGTCAGCGCTATCGCAACAACTGGCGCGCTGATTTTGTTTGCCGTTGCTAAACGCGGGCACGCCATTAACACCGGAAAAGTGCTGCGCGGCGCGCCGTGGCAAATTGTTATCTTCTCGCTGGGTATGTATCTGGTGGTGTATGGCCTGCGCAACGCCGGGCTGACGGAGTCTCTTTCAGGCGTTCTTGATTACTTAGCCGGGTACGGACTCTGGGTCACCACGCTGGGAACCGGATTTATCACCGCCTTCCTGTCATCCATAATGAACAATATGCCAACGGTGCTGATTGGCGCGCTCTCCATTGAGGGTAGTGCTGCAACAGGGTTGGTTAAAGAGGCGATGATTTACGCTAACGTGATTGGCTGCGATTTGGGGCCGAAAATTACCCCCATCGGGAGCCTGGCTACCCTGCTATGGCTTCATGTGCTGGCACAGAAAAACATGACTATTACCTGGGGCTACTATTTCAGGACGGGCATCATAATGACGCTGCCAGTTCTCTTTGTGACGCTTGCCGCGCTGGCGCTACGTCTCTCCTTCACACTGTAATGAGTAACGGATATGAGCCATATCACTATCTACCACAACCCGGCCTGCGGCACGTCGCGCAATACGCTGGAGATGATCCGCAACAGCGGTACGGAACCCGAAATTATTCTCTATCTTGAGAACCCACCGTCGCGTGATGAACTGACCAGGCTGATTGCAGATATGGGGATTTCCATAGGCGATCTGCTGCGCAAAAACGTCGAGCCTTATGAGCAACTGGGCCTTTCACAGGGACATTTCACCGACGACCAGCTTATCGACTTCATGCTGCAATACCCTATTCTGATTAACCGTCCGATTGTGGTGACGCCGCTGGGTACCCGTCTGTGCCGCCCTTCTGAAGTCGTTCTCGACATCCTTCCGGACGCGCAAAAAGGGGCATTTACGAAGGAAGATGGCGAAGTCGTCGTTGACGCCAGCGGGAAAAAAATCTCCCGCCAGTAAGCGTAGCCGGGGTGAGTGCTATCAGACGGTATCCTCGCCCGCAATCCGCCCCACCATCACCCGGATCTCCTCCCGGGTTAACGGCGACCGGTCGGTTACAAAATGCAGCGTCATCCCCTCGATAAACGCATCCAGCGCACGGGCGGTGGCCGAATCAAACCACTGCTCAAGCGTAGTCTGGCTCATCTTCATCCAGTCCTGCATCACCGTTTTCAGCGCGGCGCTGCGGTGCATAAACGCGTATAACTGATACATCAGCGCCATATTGTGTGGCGTGGTCACGGCTGAACTGTGGATCAGCGTGGTAATGGCCTCGCACGCCCTCTCCCGCCCGGTCACCCCCGCGAAGAAATCCCGGTACTGCTGAGACATCTGCTGCGTAAACCACGTGAAGGCCTCCTCCAGAAGCGACTCCATCCCGTCGAAATAGTAGGTCATCGACCCCAGCGGCACGCCTGCGCAGGTGGCAATTTTGCGGTGCGTGACGGCATGAATACCGTGCTCAGCAATGGTGTCCAGCGTCGCCTGGAGTATCTTCTCGCGGCGGTTAGGGTCGTTCGGTGGTCTGCTCATAAAATCCTCATCCAGTTTGTGTACAAATGTACACAAAGTTGCTAGTGTTGTCGCTATTGTTGTACTTCTGGTGCTGATCCCAATGACGCTAACTTCTCCTCGCAAAGCCCTGCATCTGCGCATGTGGGCGCTGTTTATGTTCTTCTTCATCCCCGGGCTGCTGATGGCTTCCTGGGCAACGCGCACCCCGGCAATCCGCGATACGCTGTCCGTCTCGACGGCGGAGATGGGGATCGTGCTGTTTGGCCTGTCGATTGGCTCGATGAGCGGCATCCTCTGCTCGGCCTGGCTGGTGAAGCGCTTTGGCACGCGGGCGGTGATCCGCACCACCATGTGCTGCGCCGTGGTAGGTATGCTCGGTCTGAGCGTGGCGCTGTGGTTCGCCTCGCCGCTGATGTTTGCCCTTGGGCTGATGGTATTTGGCGGCAGCTTTGGTGCGGCGGAAGTGGCCATTAACGTCGAGGGGGCCGCCGTCGAAAAGGCGATGAACAAAACGGTGCTGCCGATGATGCATGGCTTTTACAGCCTCGGCACGCTGGCGGGCGCGGGCGTAGGGATGGCGCTGACGGCGCTGGGCATTGCGGCCAATGTGCACATTTTACTCGCGGCGCTGGTCTGTATTATCCCGATCCTCACCGGCATCAGGGCTATTCCCGCTGGCACAGGACAAAACGCCTCGGACGAACAGAAGACTGCGGCAAAAGGGTTGCCTTTCTATCGCGATTTCCAGCTGATGCTGATTGGCGTGGTAGTGCTGGCGATGGCGTTTGCTGAAGGCTCCGCCAACGACTGGCTACCGTTGCTGATGGTGGACGGGCACGGATTTAGCCCCACCTCCGGCTCGCTGATTTACGCCGGGTTTACGCTCGGCATGACCGTCGGACGCTTTACCGGGGGCTGGTTTATCGACCGTTACAGCCGCGTGGCGGTCGTCCGTGCCAGCGCCCTGCTGGGCGGGCTGGGCATCGCGATGATTATCTTTGTGGATGTGGACTGGATTGCGGGTGTGTCGGTGATCCTGTGGGGACTGGGCGCCTCCCTTGGCTTCCCGCTGACCATTTCCGCTGCCAGCGATACCGGCCCCGACGCGCCGACGCGCGTGAGCGTCGTAGCGACCACGGGCTACCTCGCTTTCCTGGTGGGGCCGCCGCTGCTTGGATTCCTCGGTGAGCACTACGGGTTACGCAGCGCGATGCTGGTGGTATTAGGGTTAGTCATTATTGCCGCCCTGGTGGCGCGAGCGGTGGCAAAACCGGAAGCAGAAACAACGTCAATGGAGAAGGGATATGAGCGTTAAACTGATTGCAGTCGACATGGATGGCTCCTTCCTGAGCGATGCGAAAACCTATAACCGCGCGCGTTTTCTGGCGCAGTACGCGCGTATGAAAGCGCAAGGCATCCGTTTTGTGGTCGCCAGCGGAAACCAGTACTACCAGCTGATCTCATTTTTCCCGGAGATCGCCCATGAAATCGCCTTCGTCGCCGAAAACGGCGGCTGGGTGGTGGATGCGGGCGAAGATGTGTTTAACGGCGAACTGTCGAAAGAGCACTTTCTGACCGTCGCCACCCTGTTAAACGACGTGCCCGGCATTGAGATAATTGCCTGCGGAAAAAACAGCGCCTACACGCTGAAAACGTATAACGACCTCTTCAAAGAGATTGCTGCGAAATACTATCACCGCCTTGAAAGCGTCAGCAGCTTTGACAACCTCAACGATATTTTCTTCAAATTCGGGCTAAACGTCTCTGACGACGAAATTCCGCGCATTCAGGCGCTGCTGCATGAGAAGCTTGGCGACATCATGGTGCCGGTGACCACGGGACACGGCAGTATCGACCTGATTATCCCCGGCGTACACAAAGCTAACGGCCTGCGGATCCTGCAAGCGCGCTGGGGCATTGAGGACAGTGAAGTGGTGGCCTTTGGCGACAGCGGTAACGACGTGGAGATGTTGCGCCAGGCTGGGTTTGGCTTCGCGATGGCCAATGCCAGACCGCACATTAAGGCGGTGGCCCGCTATGAAGCGCCGAACAATAATGACGAAGGGGTGCTGGACGTAATTGATAGGGTGCTGGACGGGGAGGCGCCGTTTAATTGATTCCGTGCGCTCTGGTGCCCTCATCCTAACCCTCTCCCACAGGGCTGAGGGTTCCCCACAAAATAATGCCTGCACAGACGGCCCCCTCTCCCTTGAGGGAGAGGGCTGGGGTGAGGGGGAACATACGGCTCTGGTGGTCATTCCGTTCACTTTATGTTCCTTGCTACT
>NZ_QFRV01000090.1:0-14883 GCF_004136805.1 Enterobacter cloacae complex sp. GF14B | reverse complement strand
AGGCGCAGCGCGACGAGCTACAGCTCGCGCACCCGGACTGGCATTTTGTTGAGGATTCAGGCCGGGGCTATCGCCGCGTGGTGGCCTCGCCCCAGCCGCTGCGCATCGTCGAGGCGGATGCGATTAAGGCGCTAACGCAGAAAGGTTTTGTGGTCATCGGCGCGGGCGGTGGAGGCATTCCCGTGGTGCGCAGTGAACAGGGCGATTACCAGAGCGTGGATGCGGTTATCGATAAAGATCTCTCCACCGCGCTGCTGGCGCGCGAGATCCGCGCCGACGTGCTGGTGATCACCACCGGCGTGGAGAAAGTGTGCGTGAACTTCGGCAAGCCGAACCAGCAGGCGCTGGATACCGTCAACGTGGCGCAGATGACGCGCTACATGGATGAGGGCCACTTCCCGGCGGGCAGCATGTTGCCAAAAATCGTCGCTTCGCTGGAATTTTTACGCCATGGCGGCAGGCGCGTAATCATCACCTCGCCGGACTGCCTGCCCGCAGCGCTGCGCGGTGAAACGGGTACCCATATTATTAATGAAGGAAGATAAGATGAGTGAGAATAAAAGCCGCCGCGAGTTTATCAGCCAGAGCGGCAAAATGGTTACTGCCTGCGCGCTGTTTGGCGCCATGGGTTCCGTCGCGTATGCTGCCGATTCTGTAAAGGCAACCTGCGAGACGGGTAAACCGATGAACATCACCGCAAAACATTACTATCTCGACAACGTGCTGCTGGAAGCCGGGTTTAACTACGACGGCAGCGTGGCGACAAGCACCCGCACCGAGCTGAAAACGCTGGAAATCAAAGACGGGAAAATCGTCGCCCTGCTCGATAACAACAGCCACACTGATGCGGCCCTGCCGCACTTCGACGCGGGCAAAAAGCTGATGCTCCCGGCGATGCGCGACATGCACATTCATCTGGATAAAACCTTCTACGGCGGCCCGTGGCGCTCCCTGAACCGTCCGGCGGGCACCACCATTCAGGACATGATCCGCCTGGAGCAGAAGCTGCTGCCGGAGTTACAGCCCTACACGCAAGAACGCGCCGAAAAGCTGATCGACCTGATCCAGTCCAAAGGGTCCACCATCGCCCGCAGCCACTGCAACATAGAGCCGGTTTCCGGCCTGAAAAACCTGGAAAATTTGCAGGCGGTACTGGCGCGCCGGGGCGCAGGCTTTGACTGCGAAATCGTTGCCTTCCCGCAGCACGGCCTGCTGCTGTCGAATTCTGAAAAGCTGATGCGCGAGGCGATGCAGGCGGGGGCGCATTATGTGGGCGGGCTGGACCCAACCAGCGTCGACGGCGCGATGGAGAAATCGCTAGATACCATGTTCCAGATTGCGCTGGATTACGACAAAGGGGTGGATATTCACCTGCATGAAACCAGCCCGGCGGGCGTGGCGGCGGTGAACTACATGGTAGAAACCGTGGAGAAAACGCCGGCGCTGAAGGGGAAGCTGACCATCAGCCACGCCTTCGCGCTGGCCACGCTTAACGAACAGCAGGTGGATGAGATCGCCACCCGCATGGCGGCACAGCAGGTAACCATCGCCTCGACCGTGCCGATTGGCACCCTGCACATGCCGCTGAAGCAGTTACGTGATAAAGGCGTGTTTGTCATGACCGGTACCGACAGCGTGATCGACCACTGGTCGCCGTACGGTCTGGGGGACATGCTGGAGAAAGCCAACCTCTACGCCCAGCTCTATATTCGCCCGAACGAGCAGACGCTTTCGCGGGCGCTGGGCATCGCCACCGGCGACGTGCTGCCGCTGAACGACAAAGGTGAGCGCGTGTGGCCTAAAGCGCAGGACGACGCCAGCTTTGTGCTGGTTGACGCCTCCTGTTCCGCCGAGGCGGTGGCGCGCATTTCTCCGCGCACCGCGACGTTCCACAAGGGGAATCTGGTCTGGGGCACGGTCGCCTGACGCCACGTTGGGGTATCGCTACAGGTGATACCCCGACAATCGCAACTCACGGTCAATCCACTCGACGAACTGCTGGATCTTCCACGCGCGTTCGTTCATGTGCGGCATCACCAGATGGTGCGCGTTGATGGCGATACCCATTTCATCAGGCAGCACCTGCACCAGCGAGCCATCCTTCAGGTGATCGGTAGCCATCATTTTGCTCTCCAGAATAAACCCAAGCCCCATGCGCGCCGCTTCAAAGCTCATGTAGGAGCGGTCGAAGCTGAGGCTGAAATTAAGCCAGGGCCTGTCGATATTGTGCCAGGCGAACCATTTCTCCCAGTTCACCAGAGTGCTGGTGGACGAGATAAGCGACTGTTGCAGCAGATCGGCGGGCGTGCTGATGGGATGCTCTTCTGCATAGTCCGGCGAGGCCAATACCACCAGCGTGTCGTTTTTAATGGTCATCACCCGGTAGGCGTCCCAGTCCGGAATACCGTGACGGATATCAATGTCGATATTATCTCTGGCGAACTGTAGGTTCTCATAGGAGCAGGTGAGATTGATGGTGATATCAGGATATTCGGCGCGGAATCTGCCCAGACGGCGCAACAGCCAGGACAGCCCGAAGGTGGGGGAAGAGTGCACGCGAAGCACAGCATTGTCTTTTTCTTTCACGATTTGATCGGTGGCGCGCCCGATGGCGCTCATCGCCGCCGAGACCTCCCGCAGATATTGTTCTCCCGTCGGGGTGAGTTGAACCCCTTTGCCGCTGCGGATAAATAATTTCTTGCCCAGCCACGATTCCAGCGACGCGATCTGGTGGCTTACCGCCGAAGGCGTGACGTTGAGCTGTTCCGCCGCCTGATGGATGCTCAGGGCGTTAGCAACGGCGATAAACGCCTGCAAATTTCTGAGCGAGGGCAGCGATAACGTCTGGCGATCCTGCGCGGACATGGCCTACTCCTTACACGATAATTGATAAAAAACATAACATTGAGACTGCGAGCGGGCAATTTTATCCCGATGTTATTTTTTTGAGCTGTATCGCGAATCAAATTTATCTCAGCAATAAATGAGCTTTATTGAATGGCGTTTCATGGGTGAGCCGATATATTGACCTTGAACGCAATAATAAAACGACTCACGGTGTTCGAATAATGAGGTAAGTTATGTCTCGTATAGAACAAGCTGTCCCCTACATAAAGACTAAAAAAACCAATTACCGTTTCGTTGTGCTGGCATTAATTTTTATTGTTTATGCCATTAACTATGCTGACCGAACAAATATTGGTGCAGTACTGCCGTTTATCATTGACGAATTTCATATCAATAATTTCGAAGCCGGTGCCATCGCCAGCATGTTTTTTTTGGGATACGCCCTGAGCCAAATTCCTGCGGGCTTTTTTATTGCCAAAAAGGGAATTCGCGGCATGGTGGCACTGTCGATATTCGGCTTCTCTGCCTTTACCTGGCTGATGGGCACCGCAACCTCGGTTCTGGGCCTGAAGTGTATCCGCCTGGGGCTGGGGTTAACAGAGGGGCCGTGCCCGGTCGGGCTGGCCTCCACCATCAATAACTGGTTTCCGCCAAAGGAGAAGGCCACGGCCACGGGCGTCTACATCGCCGCCACCATGTTCGCGCCCATCCTCGTGCCGCCGCTGGCAGTGTGGATCGCCATGACCTGGGGCTGGCGCTGGGTCTTCTTCTCCTTTGCGATCCCCGGCCTGGTCATTGCCGTCCTGTGGTATCTGCTGGTACGCACCAGGCCGTCCGAGAGCGCATTCGTCTCGAAAGCGGAGCTGGAGACCATTACCGCCGGTCAGGAGACCCCGGACGCCAGACGGGAAAATATCGTGATTTCACCAGGCTTTGCACGCCTCGATCGGCTGATCCGCGTGCGGGAATTAGCCCCGGTAAGCACGGTAAAAGGGCTGTTTACCTCGAAGAATATTCTCGGCGACTGCCTGGCCTATTTTATGATGGTCAGCGTGCTGTACGGACTGTTGACGTGGATCCCGCTCTATCTGGTGAAAGAGAAAGGCTTTACGTTTATGAGCATGGGGCTGGTCGCCAGCATGCCGTGCATCGGTGGATTTATCGGTGCGATTTTTGGCGGCTACGTCTCCGACAAACTGCTCGGCCGCCGACGTAAACCGACCATGATGTTTACCGCCATCAGCACCGTTTTAATGATGGTTATTATGCTGAATATTCCGCAAAGCACCGTCGCGGTTTGCGTCGGGTTATTTTTTGTCGGCCTCTGTCTGAATATCGGCTGGCCCGCTTTTACGGCTTATGGAATGGCTGTTGCGGACAGTAAAACCTATCCGATTGCCGCGTCCATTATCAATAGCGGCGGTAATCTCGGCGGATTTGTTTCCCCGATGCTGGCAGGTTATCTGCTGGATAAAACAGGTAGTTTTAATTCCGTGTTTATTTATTTCGGTATTTGCGCAGCCATTGGCTTAATAATGATTATGCTGCTGGAAGAGCCGAAATAAAACATTAAATCTCTCTTGTCCTAATGGAGTAAATGTATGCTACTGAAAAATAAAGTCGCCGTTATTACCGGCGCGGCTTCCGTACGCGGTTTGGGTTTCGCTACGGCGAAATTATATGCTGAACAGGGTGCGAAAGTGGTGATTATCGATTTAAACGCTGAAGCCAGCCGGGCTGCCGCCGCGAGCCTTGGCGACGAACATCTGGGCCTTGCGGCGAACGTCAGCAATGAATTACAGGTTAATGCCGCCATTGAGCAGGTGCTGGGGAAATACGGGCGCATCGATATTCTGGTGAATAACGCCGGCATAACTCAGCCGATCAAGCTGATGGATATCAAACGCGAAAATTACGATGCGGTGCTTGACGTCAGCCTGCGCGGCACGCTGCTAATGTCCCAGGCGGTTATTCCCACTATGCGCGCGCAAAAGTCGGGCAGCATCGTCTGCATTTCATCGGTATCGGCCCAGCGCGGCGGCGGCATCTTTGGCGGCCCACACTACAGCGCTGCAAAAGCGGGTGTGCTGGGGCTGGCAAAAGCCATGGCGCGTGAGCTGGGGCCCGACAATGTGCGCGTAAACTGCATCACGCCGGGTCTTATCCAGACGGACATTACCGCAGGCAAGCTGAGCGATGAGATGAAAACGTCCATTCTGGCGGGCATTCCGCTTAACCGCCTCGGAGACGCGCAGGATATTGCCCGCGCCGCGCTGTTCCTCGGCAGCGACCTCTCTTCTTACTCCACCGGTATCACGCTCGACGTGAACGGCGGGATGCTGATCCATTAAGGAGATACGACGATGACGGATACCACAGTTCAACAGGTTGCCGCCGCGGCCTGGCGCATTCGCCGCTACGCGCTGCGCATGGGCGAAGTGCAGGGGCAGGGCTACATCGGGCAGGCGCTGGGCTATGCCGATGTGCTGGCCACCGCGTTTACCCACGGAATGAACCTTAAGCCGGGCGAGCCGGAGTGGGAGGGGCGTGACCGTTTTTTGCTCTCTCACGGCCACTACGCCATTGCCTGTTACGCCGCCCTGATTGAAGCGGGGATCGTTCCTGAAGAGGAGCTGGAGACCTACGGCGCGGACGACAGCCGCCTGCCGATGTCCGGCATGGCAACCTACACGCCGGGCATGGAGATCTCCGGCGGTTCGCTGGGGCAGGGCTTAAGCATTGGCGTTGGCATGGCGCTGGGGCTGAAGCGCAAGCAGAGCGCGGCATGGGTCGTTAACTCCATGTCGGACGGCGAGCTGGACGAAGGGTCAACCTGGGAAGCTGCGATGTCGGCGGCACATCACGGCCTGTCGAACCTGATCGTGCTGGTGGACATTAACCGCCAGCAGGCGGATGGCAACTCGCACGCGATCCTCGGCTTTGAGCCGCTGGAAGATAAATGGACCTCCTTCGGCTGGTACGTGCAGCGCGTCAACGGCAACGATGTCCCTTCACTGGTAACGGCGTTTGATAACGCCAAACGCTACCCGGAAAACCAGCCGCGCGTCATTTTGTGCGACACGCTGATGGGCAAGGGCGTGCCGTTCCTCGAAAAGCGTGACAAGAACCATTTTATTCGCGTGGATGCTGACGAGTGGCAAAAGGCACTCGCTGTGCTGGATGCCAACAAACCTGAAGGAGTGCTGTAATGAGCCAGACCACGGAGAAAAAACCGCGTTTAACCACGTCGGCGATGATTGCCTCTATCGCGGAAGAGGGCCAGGAGACGCGAGCCGCACCGTTCGGCCACGCGCTGGTGAAGCTGGCGGAACAGCGACCGGAGGTCGTAGGCATGACTGCGGATCTGTCGAAGTACACCGATCTGCATATTTTCGCTCAGGCCTACCCGGAACGCTTCTTTCAGATGGGCATGGCCGAGCAGTTGTTAATGGGGGCCGCGGGCGGCATGGCGAAAGAGGGTTTTATTCCTTTCGCCACCACCTATGCCGTCTTCGCTACCCGCCGCGCCTACGACTTTATCCATCAGGTGATTGCTGAAGAGCACCTGAACGTGAAGATCTGTGCGGCGCTGCCGGGGCTAACCACCGGTTACGGGCCGAGCCACCAGGCGACGGAAGATATTGCGATTATGCGCGGTATTCCGGGCATGACGATTATCGATCCCTGTGACGCAATCGACACCGAACAGGCGGTGCCGGCGATGGCAGCGCACGATGGCCCTGTCTATATGCGCCTGCTGCGCGGCAAGGTGCCGGTGGTGCTGGACCAGTACAACTACCAGTTTAAGATTGGCAAAGCTGCGCTGCTGGAAGAGGGGAACGATGTCCTGATCGTCGCCTCAGGCCTGATGACCATGCGTGCGCTGGAGGCGGCGAAGCAGCTGCGTAAGGATAACGTCAGCGTGGCGGTGCTGCACTCGCCCACCATTAAGCCGCTGGACGAAGAGACGATCCTGGCGCAGGCTGCGAAGCCGGGACGGCTGGTCATCGTGGCGGAAAACCACAGCAGCGTAGGCGGGTTGTGCGAAGCCGTCGCGTCGCTGTTGATGCGCAACCGCGTGAACGTGGATTTCGATACCGTCGCGCTGCCGGACGCGTTCCTTGATGCGGGCGCGTTGCCCACCCTCCATGACCGCTACGGGATCTCAACCACAGCCATGGTGGAGAAAATCCGGCGCAGGCTGTGATTTATAAGACGGATACGTTGTCAACGGGCGAGGGGTGCTTTACCCTCGCCACTGTTGCGATAAAGGAGTCCGTTATGGCACAAAACATCTACGACAACCCGGCATTTTTTGAAGGCTATGCCCAGCTTCCGCGCTCGGTTCAGGGCCTGAACGGCGCGCCGGAGTGGCCCGCGCTCAAGGCAATGCTGCCAGATTTAACCGGTAAAGCGGTTGTCGATCTCGGCTGCGGCTACGGATGGTTCTGTCGCGCAGCGCGCGAGCTGGGCGCGTCTGACGTCACGGGTGTTGATATTTCAGAAAAAATGCTCGCCCGCGCGGCTGAACTGACTGATGACAATCGGATTCACTATCAGCGTAGCGATCTGGAATCTCTGGCGCTGAAAGCGAATAGCCTCGATCTGGTCTACAGCTCGCTGGCGCTACACTACCTGCCGGAGCTGGACACGCTATTCGCCAACGTTCAGCGCGCGCTAAAACCCGGTGGCAGCCTGGTCTTCTCGATGGAGCACCCGATTTATACCTGCGCCACCCGTCAGGGCTGGCTGACCGACGACAGCGGCGAGCGGTTCTGGGGCGTGAATCATTATCAGGACGAAAGCCAGCGCGTCAGCAACTGGCTGGCGGACGGGGTGATTAAATACCACCGCACGCTGGGCACCACGCTTAACGCGCTGATCAAGGCCGGATTGACGATAAGCGAAGTCAATGAGTGGGGACCAACGCAGATGCAGGTTGACGCCTGGCCCGCGCTGGCCGAAGAGGCGGAACGCCCGATGCTGGTGCTGATCGCCGCCCGTAAGGCTTAATAGCCGACTTTATATACCCGCCCGCTCTGTACCCCTTCCACGCTGCGGCGGTAGGCCTGCGCAACGGTCGCAGCGGGAACGCTTTCAAAGCCCGGGAAGAAGCCATCATATGCTTCGACGGATTCCGTCAGCACCGTCGGGCTGATCAGGTTAATGCGGATCCCGCGCGGCAGTTCACAGGCCGCGGCGCGCACAAACCCTTCCAGCGCCGCATTCACCGTGGTGGCATTGACGCCCTGAGCAATCGGCTCGTGAGCCACAATGCCGCTTATCAGCGTAATCGAGCCGCCTTCGTTCAGGTAGTGCTGGCCGGTCAGCGCCAGACGAATCTGCCCCAGCAGCTTATCCTGTAAGCCCCGGTTGAACTCGCCGTCGGTCATGGTTGCGAGCGGGCCGAAGTGTACCCCACCGCTGGCGGAGACAATCGCATCCACCGGGCCGATCTTTTCGAACAGCGCCTGTACGCTCGCCTGCGAGGTGATATCCACCTGATGGTCGCCCTGCGTGCGACCCACGCTGATCACCTCGTGACGACGGCTTAGCTCTTCTGTCACAGCACGACCGACCGTACCGCTGGCACCAATAATGACGATTTTCATAGCAGACTCCTTATGTTGTGAGCCTTCATTCTTTAATAAATAAAAATTCAGATAAACTGGGTTGATGTTAGAAGATTGCTAACCAGAGGTTCGGAATATGGATAAGCTTCGCGGCATGGAGACGTTCATCGCGGTGGTGGAAAGCGGCAGCTTTACCGGCGCGGCGGCCCGGCTGGAGATGTCGGCGGTGATGGTCGGGAAGTATATTACGCAGCTGGAAACGCAGCTCGGCACGCGGCTGCTGGAGCGCAACACCCGTCGCCAGAGCCTGACCGACGCCGGACGCGTTTATTTCGAAGAGGCCAGGCGCGTGCTGGAGCAGGTCTCGATTGCTGAAAACGCGGTTGAGCGCCTGCGAGCCACACCCGCCGGCACCCTGCGCGTGACAGCGCCCACCTCGTTTGGCGGCTGCGTTATCGCGCCTCTGACGGCCACGTTTTTGCAGCGTTACCCGGAAGTGCGCATCGAACTGGATCTCACCAACCGAATGGTTGATCTGGTCGAGGAAGGGGTCGATCTGGCCATTCGTATCGGTGAGATCCGTAATGAGGACCTGGTGGCGAAATATCTGTGTCCCTACAACATGGTGATCTGCGCCGCGCCGGATTATCTGGCGCGTCACGGTACGCCGCAAACGCCAGCCGATCTGGTGGATCACCTGTGCCTGTCGCACACGGTATGGACGGCGCGTAACGAGTGGCGGCTGCCGGGTGTGGAAGGCGAAGTGCGCTGGAAGCGTGATGCCGTCTTACGATGCAATGACGGCTACGGCTTACGCATGGCGGCGCGAGCCGGGGCGGGACTTCTGCTGCAACCGGAAGTGCTGGTGGCGGAAGAGCTGGCGAGCGGCAGGCTGGTTCGGGTTCTGGAAGCGTTTACGCCCGCGCCGAGGCCGGTGCATTTACTGTGGCGCCAGGATTTGCGGCCGCTGCCTAAGCTAACGGAATTTATTGCCCATATTCTGCTAAGATTGGGCACAATATAAAAAAAGAAGGTAAGTAAAGAATGTCTGCAAACAAACTCGCCAGCAGCGCGCAGGGCCTGCAATCCTCTGCCATCCGTGAATTATTAAAACATAGCAAAATGGCAGGCGTGATTTCGCTGGGTGGCGGTATTCCAAATCCGGACCTGTTCGATCATGAAGGTTTAAAAATCGCCGCTGATGCCGTGCTGTCTCAGCATTTTGGCGAAGCATTCCAGTACGGTCTGACGGAAGGCGTCCCGGGGCTGCGCGAAGAGATCCAACGCATCTGTGAAGGTCGCGGCATCGCCTGTAAAGCCGATGACGTGGTCATTACATCCGGCTCTCAACAGACGCTTGACGTGCTGGCGCGTGCGTTAATTAACCCGGGCGATACGGTCGTCGTTGAGCGTCCGACCTACCTCGCCGCGTTGCAGGTCTTTGGCCTGGCACAGGCGAATTTTGAATCCGTCGGCACCGACGGCGACGGCATGAAAGTAGATGAACTTGAAGCGCTGGTGGCAACTAAAACCATCAAAGCAGTTTATATCGTGCCAACCTTTGGTAACCCGGGCGGCGTGACGCTCTCCGAAGCGCGTCGTAAACAGCTGGTGGAATTATCGAAGCGCTATGACTTCGTGATTATCGAAGACGACCCGTACAGCGAGATCAACTACACCGACGAAGCGTTCCGCCCGCTGATTGCTCATGCCAAAGATATCGGCAATGAGGATAACGTGGTGTACACCTCCACCTTCTCTAAAATCCTCGCGCCGGGCACCCGCGTGGGCTGGGTGCTGGTGCCGGAGTGGCTAAAGCGCGCGGTAGTGAACCTCAAGCAAACCACCGATCTGCACACCAGCACGCTGTCGCAGCTGATGACGTACGAATATCTGAAAACCGGTCGTCTGGCGAATCAGATTAAAATGATCCGCGAAGCCTATCGCCAGAAATACCAGACCTTTGCCAGTGAACTGGAAGCGGAGCTGGGCGATGTGATGTCGTTCCACAAGCCAAAGGGCGGCATGTTCCTGTGGGCGAAAATGAATAACGGCATCAATACGACGAAATGGCTGGAAAAAACGTTGAGCAACGGCGTCGTGTTTGTGCCGGGTGAGTTCTTCTACTGCAACGAGCCGGACCACACCACGCTGCGCATGTCTTTCGTTACCCCAACGGATGAGCAGCTTAAAGAAGCGGTTCGACGCCTGAGAATTTCCCTGTAACCGGATGCGCATAATGGCAGATGCCGTTATGCGCCGTTCCCGTGTCGGGTAAGCGTATTGCGTGGCGCGAGCGGATCAGGCAACGTCCGGCTTGCCGGATTTTCGCTTCGCCATGACTTCCGCAACGGTTTTTATCCGGCTTAACTCCTCCTGCGTGCGGGAGTTAGATTGCGCTTCCCAGATATCAACGTTTAGCTGTAAGTTCAGCCAAAATTCAATAGTGGTATTAAAGGCTTTTGCCAGTTTGATCGCCATATCGGCAGTAAGTTTGCGATTGTTATTGACCAACGCGCTTACGGTATTGCGGTGTACATTTAGCATCTCTGCCAGATCGTTGATTTTCAGATTGAGCGGTTCAAGATACTCATACTGCAACACCTCGCCCGGCGTGGTGGGTTTGCGGAGTGCCTGTTGAAGTGTCATAGGTGATGCCTCACTTGTGTTGCGTGTACTTGTGTGGAGAGAGATAGAGATCGTCTGCTTTTCCCTCTGACCAGCGAAATACAAGCCTGTATTGTCTGTTTACCCGGATAGAGGAGTATCCCTTCAACGGAGGACTCAATGCTTCATACATATTGCCCGGTGGCGATCGTAAATCCAGGTGCGACATAGCCGCATTGATGATGTCGAGCTTTCTTGCAAGCGCTGTTTCCAGATTCAAAGGAATAACATTGCTCGATCTCCCGTAGAGAAAAAAATCCTCAAGCCATTGATCCCGAAAATGATTAATCATAATGCTGGTAAGCTCCAGTCCTTGAAGCTGAGTGGATAGTAATGCACTCCTGCACTGTGCGCAAGTGCGTTTTGTCTGCGAGTAATATTACCCTGGTCATGGCTGAAGGGAAGTGTGATGCATGACTAAAGGTTAATTCTTCGAGGCGGATTCCACGTCTTGCGTGCGGATTAATGCCCGGCGGCGCTGCGCTTGCGCGGGCCTGCGAGAATGTAGGCCGGGTAAGGCGAAGCCGCCACCCGGCGTTTGACTACCGCTCCCTCAGCGCCTCCTTCGCCCGGTTAAACGGTTTGATCATATAATCCAGCACCGTTTTCTCTCCGGTCTTAATATCCACCGTCGCTATCATCCCCGGCACGATCGAGAAGTGCCTGCCCGCCTTATTCATCAGATAATCCTGGCTGGTACGGATAAATACCCGGTAATAGAACACCTCCGGCTTCGCTTCGTCCTGAATGGTGTCTGGCGAAATGGTCTCCACCACCCCGTGCAGCCCGCCGTAAATCGCGTAATCGTAGGCGGTGATTTTCACCAGCGCCTCCTGATTAGGATGGATAAAGGCGATATCCCGGGGCGAGAGGCGGGTTTCAATCAGCAGGTGATCGTCCACCGGCACAATCTCCATTAACTCGCCGTTGGGCGGTATGACGCCGCCGATGGTGGTCACCTTGATGTTTTTCACGATCCCGCGCACCGGAGACTTCACCGTCAGGCGGGTAACGGAATCCTCGCGGCCTTTCAGGATCGCTGACACCATATCCACCTCGGCGTTGGCCTTCGACAGCGCTTCACGGGCCTGCACGTAATACTGGGAACGGACGTCGGTGAGCTTCAGCTCCAGGTCGCTTTTCTGCCGTTGCAGACGCAGCACTTCCACGTGGCTGGCGGCCCCGGTTTTCACCAGCCGCTGGGTGATCGCCAGTTCTTTGTTCGCGAGATCTAACGCGGCGCGCAACTCCCGCTGGGTATCCTCCAGCTGGGCGCGGCGCGAGTTGTAGAGCCGCGTTTCGGCGGCGGTCAGGTCGGTCCATTTCGCCAGGGACGGCGGGAATTTGAGCGGCAGATCGTTCACCTCGGCATACAGACGCGCGCTGGAGGCCAGCGACGCGCGGTAACGCGCCGCGCTTTCGCCGACGTTAGATTCCGAGCGGGTAGGATCCAGCCGCGCCAGCACCTGTCCGGCCTGCACCTGATCCCCTTCGTGCACGTTCAGCTCGGTGAGGATCCCCCCATCCAGCGACTGCAACACCTGCTCGCGTGAGCTGGGGATCACTTTTCCGGTGCCGGTTGAGACTTCGTCCAGCACGCCGAACCACGCCCAGACGCCGAGCACCACAAACATCACCAGGGAGAAGAAAACAATGCGCCGGGCGCCGGTATAACCGCTTTCGGAGTCGAGCGCGTTATCCAGATCTTCTACTGCGGCAACGTCACGCTGACTGATTTTCATTTTTCCACTCCCGTCCGGTTGCCTGCTGCTGTTGCTGCATACGGCTGTTGTTCAGCGCCTGGGCTTTTGGCGCGTCCATCACCAGCATGCCATCTTTGAGTACCACCACGCGCTCCACCAGCTCCAGCACCGGCACGCGGTGGGTCGCGACAACCAGCGTGCGGTTGCCGAGCCACGCCCCGAGACGTTGAATAAATTCCCGCTCGGTATGTTCATCAAGGGAGGCGGTCGGTTCATCCATCAGCACGATATTCGGGTCGCGCAGCAGCATCCGCGCCAGCAGAATAGACTGCCGCTGCCCGCCGGACAGCCCGACGCCGTTCTCCATAATCGGGTAATCCAGCCCCTTTGGCAGCTTCTGCACAAAGCTGGCCGCGCCGCACATCTCCAGCACCTCGAAGATCTCTTTATCGGTGGCGCGCGGCATGCCGAGCGTAATGTTCTCGCGCAGGGTGCCATAAAACAGCCGGGCGTTTTGGGTCATAAAGCCGACGTTTCTCCGCACGTCAGCCACGTCCAGATGCGGCAGGCTGAGGTTGTCGAGCCGCAGTTCACCACCCGCCAGATCCATCCCGCCCGCCATCGCCTGCAACAGGGTTGATTTGCCCGCGCCGTTGCGCCCGAGGATCGCCACTTTTTCGCCCGCTTTGATCTCCAGGCGGTTAATGCGCAGCGCCATGCGGGGATCTTCCGGGTGATAGCGGAACTGCGCCTGCTCGAAAAGATAGTGGCCGCGCAACACGTCCTGGCGGATCGGTGTCTCTTCGCGCTGGTTCTCGGTCGGCAGCTGCATAATGCTGTCCAGCCCCTCTTTGGCCGCCTTCACCTGCTGCCAGCGGGCCAGCACGCCGCATAGCGTCGCCATCGGGGCGATCATCCGTGAGGCGAGCATCGAGGCGGCCACCACCGAACCGGTGGTTAAGGTGCCGTCGATCACCATCGGCGCGCCCACCACGATCACCCCGGCATAGACCAGGCTCTGAATGGTCATCCCCCAGCTGATCAGGTTCTGCGTCAGTTCGCGGGTGCGCAGGCCGGATTCGGCGGTGATCTGGATATAGCTGTTCCACTGCTGCAAAAAGCGGTTCTCTGCCTGCATCAGCTTGATGTCCTCCAGCCCCTGCACGCTTTCCACCAGCACCGCGTTGCGCAGGGTTGATTCATGCGCCGACTGCTTCGCCAGCTCCGCCAGCTTCTTTTGCAGCAGCAGGCCAGGCAGGACCATGATCACCGCCGCCACCGGAGCGATCCACGCCAGCTGCGGGGCGATGATCGCCAGCACAATCACAAACAGGATAAAAAACGGCAGATCGACGATGGTGGAGATGGTGGAGGAGGTGACCATCTCGCGGATCTGTTCCAGCTCGCGCAGCTGGGAGATAAAGCTGCCGGTGGATCGCGGAATGGCGCTGTGGCGCAGCCGCAGCGCGTGGCCGAACACCCGATCCGAGACGCGCAGATCCGAGCGTTTGCCCAGCAGATCCATAATGTGTCCGCGCGCCACGCGCAGCACAAAGCCAAACAGCGTGGCGATCAGCACCCCGATAGTCAGCACATAGAGCGTCGGATAGGACTGGGCGGGGATCACCCGGTCATACACCTGCATGGAAAAGACGATGCCCGAGAGGGAGAGCACGTTAATGAACAGTGCAGCCAGCATCACCCAGCTGTAAGGGCGAAGGTCGCGCATCACCAGCCGGTAGAGCCAGTCCGGGCGGTATTTTGATATATAGGCATCCACGCGGCTGTCCTTCAGCGCCGCCAGCGGACGCAGGGCGATGACGTGGCGGATGGCAGGCAGCATCGCGCTCATCGACAGGCGGTTGGTGTGCGTGCTGTCGTCGAAAAAGCTGACCTCAAGCGTATCCTCGCCGTCGAAATTGTCGATGACGCCGATTTTACCGTCGTTCAGCTCCACCACCACCGGCAGACGCCAGCTGTTGATAGCGTGCTGATCGGCCGTCAGCAACTGGAATGTCAGCCCGGCTTCACGGGCGAGCTGCGTCAGCGCGGGCACCATCGGTTTGCCTTTCAGCCACGGCGCGCCTGCGACG
>NZ_QFRV01000089.1:0-14968 GCF_004136805.1 Enterobacter cloacae complex sp. GF14B | reverse complement strand
CCGTTACGCAGCACGCGGCTGCGCCCGCCGCCGCCCGCTTCGCGCTGCCAGGTGTCTTCCTGGAATTCACCGCCGTCTGCGGCGGAAAGTTTCTGGCAAATCGCGTCCTGTAACTGCATCAGGAAAGTTTTGACCAGCTGTGCATTCGGTTTCATCAACGTTTCCTGGAGTGCGCTTTTTGATTATCGAACCAGTTGAAATAACTGATGACCCCGGAGGCGATGGCGTTCGCGATCTTCTGACGAAACGCCGTGGTGCCGAGTAAACGCTCTTCTTCCGGGTTGGTAATGAACGAGGTTTCCACCAGCACGGACGGTATGGACGGGGACTTCAGCACCACAAACGCGGCCTGCTCGGTGCTTTTGCTGTGCAGACGGTGCACGGGCTTAATCCGTTTAAGGATATGCGAGCCGAGCGTCAGGCTGTTTTTGATGGTATCGGTCTGCACGAGATCAAACAGAACCTGCTGTAACAGATGGTCTTTGTCGGTAGCTTTTTTCCCGGCCACTTCATCCGCCCGGTTTTCACGATCGGAGAGGTATTTCGCCATGGCGCTACTGGCGCCACGGTTGGAGAGAGCGAACACCGAGGCGCCTGCGGCGGAAGGGTTTGTGAAGCCATCCGCGTGAATGGACATAAACAGGTCTGCGCCGTGCTTGTGGGCAATCTCCACGCGATCGTACAGTGGGATAAACGTGTCGCCCGTGCGCGTTAGGCGGGCGTCAATACCGTTGCTGCGTAAAATTGCGCGCACATTTTTTGCAATTGCCAGCACGACGTGTTTTTCTTTCGAACCGTTTCGGCCAATGGCGCCGGTGTCGATCCCGCCGTGGCCTGGATCGAGCATGACCAGACGCTTTGCGCCGGCTTTTTTGGTTTTCGGTTTGCTGTGTCCGTTACTGGTTTTAAGCGTGCTCTCGTCTTTTGCCTGAGCCTGCTTTGCGATGCCCGTTAACGTTAAGGCCGCCAGCCCCGCTTTGAGAACCTGACGACGCGATGTGAGTGCTTTTAATGGTTTGAATGTGCTCATGCGGCCTGAATTGTAAAAATTGGGGTCCTGGTGTTATATCGTATCGCGTTTTGCGTGACGACATTCCTTATTGAGAATTGTTTTACTTTTCATTTCAATACGTGACAAAGTGACATTATGCCAAATTTTGGCGAGTTTTTCCCCGGTTATTGGCTAAATGCCCTGTTCACGCCATAATCACTGTTTTTAAACCCGAAAAGGCGGTTAATACCATGGAGATACGCGTTTTTCGCCAGGAAGATTTCGAAGAGGTGATCACCCTTTGGGAGCGCTGCGATCTGCTGCGTCCATGGAACGATCCGGAGATGGACATCGAACGGAAGGTGAATCACGACGTCAGTCTGTTTCTGGTCGCTGAGGTCAACGGCGAAGTAGTCGGGACAGTGATGGGCGGGTACGACGGCCACCGCGGCTCGGCCTACTATCTGGGCGTGCACCCGGAATACCGCGCGCGCGGCATCGCCAACGCGCTGCTTAACCGTCTGGAAAAGAAGCTGATCGCCCGCGGCTGTCCGAAAATCCAGATCATGGTGCGGGAAGATAACGACGTGGTGCTGGGCATGTATGAACGCCTGGGCTACGAGCATGCGGATGTACTGACGCTGGGTAAGCGCCTGATCGAAGATGAAGAGTACTGAGTTCCACCCTGGCGACTATGATGTTCACGGTCGTCTGCGTCTGCCTTTTTTGTTCTGGTGCGTTCTGCTGTTGCAGGCCCGCACCTGGGTGCTGTTCGTGATGGCTGGCGCGTCGCGCGGGCAGGGCGATACGCTACTGAATCTCTTTTATCCCGATCACGATGCGTTCTGGCTGGGGTTACTGCCCGGTGTACCGGCGGTGCTGGCGTTCCTGTGCAGCGGACGGCGGCAGTTCCTCCCGCGCTTCTGGCGCGCACTTCGCTGGCTATTGATTCTGGCGCAGGTTGTGCTCCTGGTCTGGCAGCCCGTGCTCTGGCTGTACGGCGAGCCGCTTTCGGGTATCGGGATTGCGCTGGTGGTGGCGGATATTGTCGCGCTGCTGTGGCTGGTCACGAATCCCCGTTTACGCGCCTGTTTTACGCAAGAGTCAGATTAAAACGGCACTTTTTGCCGATACTGCACTCCAACAAGCGTTGATTTACTACGTAAGGACGTCTCAATGAAATCGCTGCGTTTACTTTTATGCGCTCTCCCGCTGGCGTTAACCGGCTGTTCCACGCTCTCATCCATCAACTGGTCTGCGGCCTATCCGTGGAACTGGTTTGGATCCTCAACGGAAGTGACCGAGCAGGGCGTGGGCAAAATTACCGCCTCGACGGCGCTGGATCAGGATGCCATTCAGGATGCCATCGGCAGTGATTATCGCCTGCGCAGCGGCATGAAAACCGAGAACGGCAACATCGTGCGCTATTTCGAAGCGTTGAAAGACGACAATGTGGCGATGGTCATCAACGGCGATAAAGGTACGGTCAACCGCATTGCGGTGATGGATGAAGAGATCCCGACCTCAGGTGGCGTGAAGGTAGGTACGCCGTTTGGCGAGCTCTACCAGAAAGCGTTTGGCCACTGCACCAGTGTGCCGTCGGAGGAGAGCGTGGCGGTCGAGTGTAAGGCCGACGGCAGCCAGCACATTAGCTATGTATTCAGCGGCACCTGGAACGGTCCGGAAGGGTTAATGCCGTCTGACGACACCCTGAAAAAGTGGAAAGTGAGCAAAATTATCTGGAAGCAGTAATTTGCGCCTGAGCAAGCCGCCTCGCTGAAATCCAGGTATAATAGCCGCCATCAATGCCACGCAGTCGTGGCATCTTTTTTTCAGGAGGAGCGATGTCTCAGGTTCAGAGTGGCATTTTGCCAGAACATTGCCGCGCGGCGATTTGGATTGAAGCCAACGTCAAAGGGGATGTGGATGCCCTGCGCGCGGCCAGCAAAGTTTTCGTTGATAAACTGGCCACCTTCCAGGCCAAATTCCCCGAAGCCCATCTGGGCGCGGTGGTTGCCTTTGGCAATACCGTCTGGCGTCAGCTGAGCGGCGGCGAAGGCGCAGAAGAGCTGAAAGATTTTATTCCTTATGGCAAAGGTCTTGCGCCTGCCACCCAGTATGACGTCCTGATCCATATCCTCTCCCTGCGCCACGACGTGAACTTCTCCATCGCTCAGGCAGCGATTGAGGCCTTTGGTGACAGCATCGACGTGCAGGAAGAGATCCACGGTTTCCGCTGGGTGGAAGAGCGCGATTTGAGCGGCTTCGTCGACGGCACCGAAAACCCGGCCGGGGAAGAGACGCGCCGCGAGGTGGCTGTAATCAAGGATGGCGTTGACGCGGGCGGCAGCTACGTGTTCGTCCAGCGCTGGGAGCATAACCTCAGGCAGCTCAACCGCATGAGCGTGCATGACCAGGAGATGATGATTGGCCGTACCAAAGATGCCAATGAAGAGATTGACGGCGATGCGCGTCCGGTCACGTCCCACCTGTCCCGCGTTGACCTTAAAGAAGACGGTAAGGGGCTGAAGATTGTTCGCCAGAGCCTGCCGTACGGCACCGCGAGCGGTACGCACGGCCTTTACTTCTGCGCTTACTGCGCGCGCCTCTACAACATTGAACAGCAGCTGCTGAGCATGTTTGGCGATACCGACGGCAAGCGTGACGCCATGCTGCGCTTCACCCGTCCGGTGACTGGCGGCTACTACTTTGCGCCGTCCGTTGAGCGCCTGCTGGCGCTGTAAATCGCTCTCCATTCGTAGGCCGGGTAAGCGTTAGCGCCACCCGGCAATTTCTCTCGCACCCTTATTCCCTTTTCTGCTTCTAAATCACCAAACGGTATATAAAACCGTTACTCCTTTAGACTCCGTTATAAATATTATGACTATAAGATAGTCATCACATTTATAAGGGTGCGCAATGGCCGTTACTGTACTGAAAAAAGGATCGCTGGCACTGGCAGGTTTACTGCTGGTGGCGCAGGCGCAGGCAACCGAGTTGCTGAACAGTTCTTATGATGTTTCGCGCGAGCTGTTTGCCGCCCTTAATCCCGCATTTGAACAGCAGTGGGCGAAAGAGAACAACGGCGACAAGCTGACCATCAAACAGTCGCACGCTGGCTCATCCAAGCAGGCGCTGGCCATTTTGCAGGGGCTGAAAGCCGATGTGGTGACCTACAACCAGGTCACGGATGTGCAGATCCTGCACGACAAAGGCAAGCTGATCCCGGCGGACTGGCAAAGCCGCCTGCCGAACAACAGTTCGCCGTTCTACTCCACCATGGGCTTCCTGGTGCGCAAGGGCAACCCGAAAAACATACACGACTGGAACGACCTGGTGCGTTCTGACGTCAAGCTGATTTTCCCGAATCCGAAAACTTCCGGCAACGCGCGTTATACCTATCTGGCGGCGTGGGGCGCGGCGGACAAAGCTGACGGTAACGATAAAGCGAAAACCGAACAGTTTATGACCCAGTTCCTGAAAAACGTCGAGGTGTTTGATACCGGCGGCCGGGGCGCAACCACCACTTTTGCCGAGCGCGGGCTGGGCGACGTGCTGATCAGCTTTGAATCCGAAGTGAACAATATTCGTAAACAGTACGAAGCGCAGGGCTTCGAAGTGGTTATCCCGAAAACCAACATTCTGGCCGAGTTCCCGGTGGCGTGGGTGGATAAAAACGTCAAAGCCAACGGCACTGAGAAAGCGGCAAAAGCCTATCTCAACTATCTATACAGCCCGCAGGCGCAGACGGTGATTACTGACTATTACTACCGCGTTAATAATCCGGACGTGATGAACAAGCTGAAAGACAAATTCCCGCAGACCGAGCTGTTCCGCGTGGAAGACCATTTTGGTGCCTGGCCTGAGGTGATGAAAACGCATTTTGCCAGCGGCGGTGAGTTAGACAAATTGCTGGCGGCGGGGCGTAAGTAATGTTTGCAGGATCAACAAGACGTGTGCTGCCGGGTTTTACCTTAAGCCTCGGGACCAGCCTGCTGTTCGTCTGTCTGATTTTATTGTTACCGCTCAGCGCTCTGGTGATGCAGCTCGCTGAGATGAGCTGGTCCCAGTACTGGGAAGTGGTCACCAACCCTCAGGTGGTGGCGGCCTATAAGGTCACGCTGCTGTCTGCGTTCGTGGCCTCGATTTTTAACGGCGTGTTTGGCCTGCTGATGGCGTGGATCTTAACCCGCTATCGCTTCCCGGGCCGCACGCTCCTCGACGCGTTGATGGATCTGCCCTTTGCCCTGCCGACGGCAGTGGCCGGTTTGACGCTGGCGTCGCTGTTTTCCGTGAACGGCTTTTACGGTGAGTGGCTGGCGAAGTTTGATATCAAAGTGACCTATACCTGGCTCGGTATCGCGGTGGCGATGGCCTTTACCAGCATCCCGTTTGTGGTGCGTACCGTGCAGCCGGTGCTGGAAGAGTTAGGACCCGAATACGAAGAGGCCGCGGAAACCCTGGGCGCCACGCGCTGGCAGAGTTTCCGTAAGGTTGTTCTGCCGGAACTTTCTCCGGCCTTGCTGGCGGGGGTGGCGCTCTCCTTTACCCGCAGCCTCGGTGAATTTGGCGCGGTCATTTTTATCGCCGGGAACATCGCGTGGAAAACCGAAGTGACCTCGCTGATGATTTTTGTCCGTTTGCAGGAGTTTGATTATCCGGCCGCGAGCGCGATTGCCTCGGTGATCCTTGCCGCGTCGCTGCTGCTACTGTTTTCGATTAACACTCTGCAAAGTCGCTTTGGTCGACGTGTGGTAGGTCACTGATGGCGGAAGTTACGCAATTGAAGCGCTATGACGCGCCCCGCATCAACTGGGGCAAATGGTTTCTGATTGGTACCGGCGTGCTGGTCTCCGCATTCATTCTCGTCGTGCCGATGGTGTACATCTTCGTACAGGCCTTCAGCAAAGGGATTATGCCCGCGCTGCAAAATCTGGCCGATCCGGACATGCTCCACGCCATCTGGCTGACGGTGATGATTGCCCTGATCACTGTCCCGGTGAATCTGGTGTTTGGCGTATTGCTGGCCTGGCTGGTAACGCGCTTTAACTTCCCGGGGCGTCAGCTGCTGCTGACCCTGCTGGATATCCCGTTTGCGGTGTCTCCTGTGGTGGCGGGTCTGGTTTATCTGCTCTTCTACGGCTCCAATGGCCCGCTGGGCGGCTGGCTGGATGAACACGACCTGCAAATCATGTTCGCCTGGCCGGGGATGGTGCTGGTGACCGTCTTTGTCACCTGTCCGTTCGTGGTGCGCGAGCTGGTGCCAGTGATGCTCAGCCAGGGCAGCCATGAAGATGAAGCCGCGGTGCTGCTCGGCGCTTCCGGCTGGCAGATGTTCCGCCGCGTCACGCTGCCGAATATCCGCTGGGCACTGCTTTACGGCGTGGTGCTGACCAACGCCCGTGCGATCGGTGAGTTTGGCGCGGTGTCGGTAGTATCCGGCTCGATTCGCGGCGAAACCCTGTCGCTGCCGTTACAGATTGAATTACTGGAACAGGACTACAACACTGTCGGTTCCTTTACTGCCGCAGCGTTGCTGACGCTGATGGCCATTTTGACCCTGTTTTTGAAGAGTGTGGTGCAGTGGCGTTTAGAGAATCAGGAAAAACGTCAGCATCAGGAGGGAAATCATGAGCATTGAGATTGCCAATATTAAGAAGTCTTTTGGTCGCACCCAGGTGCTGAATGATATCTCGCTGGATATCCCTTCCGGACAAATGGTGGCGCTGCTGGGGCCGTCTGGCTCCGGTAAAACCACGCTGCTGCGTATTATCGCCGGGCTTGAGCACCAGACCAGCGGACATATCCGCTTCCACGGTACGGACGTGAGCCGCCTGCATGCCCGCGACCGTAAAGTGGGCTTTGTATTCCAGCATTACGCGCTGTTCCGCCACATGACGGTATTCGACAACATTGCGTTTGGCCTGACCGTGCTGCCGCGTCGTGAACGTCCAGATGCCGCCGCCATCAAAGCGAAAGTGACCAAACTGCTGGAGATGGTGCAGCTTGCACATCTGGCGGACCGCTTCCCGGCTCAGCTTTCCGGCGGGCAGAAGCAGCGCGTGGCGCTGGCGCGTGCGTTAGCCGTTGAACCGCAAATCCTGCTACTGGACGAACCGTTTGGCGCGCTGGATGCGCAGGTGCGTAAAGAGCTGCGCCGTTGGCTGCGTCAGCTGCATGAGGAACTCCAGTTCACTAGCGTTTTCGTGACCCACGATCAGGAAGAGGCGATGGAAGTGGCCGACCGCGTGGTGGTAATGAGTCAGGGCAACATTGAGCAGGTTGACGAGCCAGAGCAGCTCTGGCGTGAACCGGCGACCCGCTTTGTGCTGGAGTTTATGGGAGAAGTAAACCGCCTTCAGGGCACCATTCGCGGCGGTCAGTTCCACGTTGGCGCGCACCGCTGGCCGCTGGGGTATACCTCCGCGCATCAGGGGCCGGTGGATCTGTTCCTGCGTCCGTGGGAAGTGGACGTCAGCCGCCGTACCAGCCTGGATTCACCGCTTCCGGTGCAGGTGCTGGAAGCTAGCCCTAAAGGCCACTACACCCAATTGGTGGTACAGCCCCTGGGCTGGTACACCGAGCCGCTGACCGTGGTTATGCGTGACGACGTGCCTCCACACCGGGGGGAGCGCCTGTTTGTGGGGCTGCAACACGCACGCATTTATCACGGCAACGAGCGCATCGAGACGCGCGAGGATATTGCTCTGGCGGAGTCAGCCTGATAGGTTATTGAGTATGTTTTTCGCCCGGTGGCGTGATGCTTACCGGGCTTTTTATTGAGTAAAAATCGTGAATACACTCGAACACACCATCGGCAACACCCCTCTGGTCAAACTTCAGCGCATGGGGTGTGACAACGGCAGCGAAATCTGGGTCAAACTTGAAGGCAATAACCCGGCGGGGTCGGTGAAAGACCGGGCGGCGCTGTCGATGATTGTTCAGGCCGAAAAGCGCGGCGAGATAAAGCCCGGCGATGTGCTGATCGAAGCCACCAGTGGTAACACCGGTATCGCACTGGCGATGATAGCCGCCCTGAAAGGCTATCGTATGAAGCTGCTGATGCCGGATAACATGAGCCAGGAGCGCCGTGCCGCCATGCGTGCCTACGGGGCCGAGCTGATTCTGGTGAGCAAAGAGCAGGGGATGGAAGGGGCGCGAGATTTAGCGTTAGCGATGGCGGAGCGCGGGGAAGGCAAGCTGCTCGACCAGTTCAACAACCCGGACAACCCGTACGCGCACTACACCACCACCGGCCCGGAAATCTGGCAGCAAACCGACGGGCGCATCACCCACTTTGTCTCCAGCATGGGGACCACGGGCACGATCACCGGTGTGTCACGCTTTCTGCGTGAACAGGATAAGCCAGTGACGATTGTCGGCCTGCAACCGGAAGAGGGGAGCAGTATTCCGGGCATCCGCCGCTGGCCGGCGGAGTATATGCCGGGCATCTTTAATGCGCAGCTTGTGGACCAGGTGCTGGATATTCATCAGCGCGAGGCGGAAAATACCATGCGTGAGCTGGCCGTACGTGAAGGCATCTTCTGCGGCGTCAGCTCTGGCGGTGCCGTAGCGGGCGCGATCCGGGTGGCTGAGTCCACGCCGGGAGCGGTGGTCGTAGCGATTATTTGCGATCGCGGCGACCGTTACCTGTCTACCGGCGTCTTTGGTGAAGAGAGTTATTCGCAGGGGGCGGGGATTTAAGCGTCATGGAGATGATTTTATTCCGGGATAACACCCGGGCGCAGCAAACCGATATTGTCGCCGTACAGTCGCAGGTGGTGTACGGCAGCGTGGGAAACAGCATTGCGGTGCCGAATATTCGCACCCACCGGCTGAACGTTACCGCCGTGCCGACGGTGCTGTTCAGCAATACGCCACACTACGACACCTTCTACGGCGGGGTGATCCCGGACGAGTGGTTCAGCGGCTACCTGAAGGCGCTGGAAGAGCGTGAGATTTTACGCGCGTTAAAAGCGGTGACAACCGGGTATATGGGCAGTGCCAGCCAGATCGTGCTGCTGGCGCAGTGGCTGAAGGCGATCAAAGTGCAACATCCCGATCTGTTGGTGCTGGTTGACCCGGTAATCGGGGATATCGACAGCGGGATGTACGTGAAGCCGGATATTCCTGAAGCCTACCGTGAACATCTGCTCCCGCTGGCCCAGGGCATTACGCCCAACGTGTATGAACTGGAAGTGCTGAGCGGCAAACCGTGCCGTACGCCGGAGAGCGCCATTGCCGCCGCGCAGGGGCTGCTGTCCAACTCGCTGAAATGGGTGGCTATCACTAGTGCGCCAGTGGCTGACGATCCGCAGAATATCCACGTCGTGCTGGTGAGCGAAGAAGGTGTTACCGTTAGCGCGCACCCGCGCGTAGAGACGGATCTGAAAGGGACGGGGGATCTGTTCTGTTCGGAGCTGGTGAGCGGTATCGTCGGGGGTAAAACCGTGGCCGACGCCATTCGCATGGCGGGCGACAGGGTGACTGACGTGATGATCTATACGCAGTCGAAAGGCTATGACGAGCTTATCCTGCCTGCATAAACAAAAATGGCGCCCGAAGGCGCCATTTTACCGTGCGGCAAGAATTACTTCTTGATGCGGATAACCGGGGTTTCACCCACGGTAACGCTGCCAGACAGTTTGATCAGTTCTTTGATTTCGTCCATGTTGGAGATAACAACCGGAGTCAGGGTAGACTTGGCTTTTTCTTCCAGCAGTGGCAGATCGAATTCAATTACCGGGTCGCCAACTTTAACACGCTGGCCTTCTTCCGCGATACGTTTGAAGCCTTCGCCTTTCAGTTCAACGGTGTCGATACCGAAGTGAACGAACAGTTCGATACCGCTATCGGATTCGATAGAGAACGCATGGTTGGTTTCAAAAATTTTACCGATGGTGCCGTCAACTGGAGCAACCATTTTGTTGCCAGTTGGTTTGATAGCAATGCCATCACCAACGATTTTCTCAGCAAACACTACATCCGGCACGTCTTCGATGTTGACGATCTCGCCGGAGAGCGGAGCAACAATCTCAATAGTTCCGGAGTCTTTCTTGTCATCAGAAACCAGAGATTTCAGTTTATCGAACAAACCCATGATCTTCTCCTAAGCAGTAAATTGGGCCGCATCTCGTGGATTAGCAGATTGTTTTTTCTTCAATGAACTTGTTAACCAGCGTCATTAACTCGTCCGTTGTCGGTTGAGCAAGAGCCTGCTCTGCTAACACCTTCGCATCTTCGAAGTTCGTGTTACGGATAATCTTCTTAATGCGCGGGATGGAAATGGCGCTCATAGAGAATTCGTCCAGACCCATACCCAGCAACAGAAGTGTAGCACGTTCGTCGCCTGCAAGCTCACCACACATGCCAGTCCATTTACCTTCTGCATGAGAAGCATCAATAACTTGCTTGATCAAATTCAGTACGGACGGTGACATTGGCTGGTAGAGATGTGAAATCATATCATTACCACGGTCAACTGCCAGGGTGTACTGCGTTAAATCATTGGTACCGATACTAAAGAAATCAACTTCTTTGGCTAAATGACGCGCAATGGTCGCGGCTGCCGGTGTTTCCACCATCACGCCGATCTCAATGGATTCGTCAAATGCTTTACCTTCGTCGCGCAGTTCCTGTTTGTAGATTTCGATCTCTTTCTTCAGTGCACGCACTTCTTCAACAGAGATGATCATCGGGAACATGATGCGCAGTTTACCGAAAGCGGAGGCACGCAGAATAGCGCGAACCTGGTCACGCAGGATCTCTTTGCGATCCATGGCGATACGCACGGCACGCCAGCCCAAGAACGGGTTCTCTTCTTTCGGGAAGTTCATGTACGGCAGCTCTTTGTCGCCACCGATGTCCATGGTACGGACGATAACCGCCTGCGAGCCGCACGCTTCCGCAACCGCTTTGTACGCTGCAAACTGCTCTTCTTCCGTTGGCAGAGCGTCGCGATCCATGAACAGGAATTCAGTACGATACAGACCCACACCTTCCGCGCCGTTGCGCTCAGCGCCGTCAACGTCACGTACGGTACCGATGTTAGCGCACACTTCAACCTGATGGCCGTCCAGCGTGATGGCTGGCAGATCTTTCAGTTTAGCGAGTTCCGCTTTCTCGGTAGCAACCTGCTCCTGAACGGAACGCAGCTGCTCGATCACATCGTTAGTTGGGTTGACGTAAACCACATTGTTTACGGCATCCAGAATCAGATAGTCGTCGTTTTTAACCTGAGAGGTAACGCTACCGGTACCCACAATGGCTGGCAGCTCCAGAGAACGCGCCATGATAGAGGTGTGGGAGGTACGTCCACCTGCATCAGTAATGAAACCCAGCACCTTGTTCAGGTTCAGCTGTGCGGTTTCAGACGGGGTCAGGTCAGCGGCAACCAGGATCACTTCGTCCTGAATCGCGCTCAGATCGATGATGGCCAGACCCAGGATGTTGCGCAGCAGGCGCTTACCGATGTCACGTACGTCAGCCGCACGCTCTTTCAGGTATTCATCGTCCAGCTCTTCCAGGGCAGATGCCTGACCTTCGATAACTTCATGCGCAGCCGCGTCGGCCGTCATGCCTTTATCTTTAATCAGGGCTATGATTTCCTGCTCCAGCTCCTCATCTTCGAGCAGCATAATGTGCCCTTCGAAGATGGCTTCTTTTTCTTCACCGAAAGTTTCGCCAGCTTTAGTTTTAATCGCTTCCAGTTGCGCAGATGCCTTGGCACGACCGCTCAGAAAACGTTCAACTTCCTGATCAACCTTGTCGGCAGAAATTTTTTTCCGGTCAATGACGATTTCGTCTTCTTTCAGCAGCAATGCTTTGCCGAAAGCGATACCCGGGGATGCTAAAATGCCTGAAATCATAACCCTACCTTACTTGTGACTGATATTGAAAAGAACCCGGTAAACTTACTCGAGTTCAGCCATCAGCTTAACCAGATGCTCAACTGCTTTCTGCTCGTCTTCACCTTCAGCGGAGATGGTAACAACGGTACCCTGAGTCAGGCCCAGAGTTTGCAGCTTGAACAGGCTTTTTGCGCTAGCGCTTTTGCCGTTGGAAGTCACAGTGATTTCAGAAGTGAAGCCTTTCGCTTCTTTAACAAACTGAGCAGCAGGGCGGGTGTGCAGACCGTTCGGAGCGGTAATGGTAACTTCTTGCTGGAACATTGTATTTCCCCAACTTATAGGTTTAGTGTTGTGGAACTAAAGTCTAGCCTGGCGACTTAACTTTAGCCTGTATAGTTAGCGCTGACGTTTCAATCGTCATTAAACATTATGCAGTGAAAGCAAGACTTGAACCAAATCATAAAATCGATTCAGCAGCGCTATTTCGTTCACCGATTAATTTCGCGCATCAAAATAATTGCTGGTTTAAATACCAGACCCAACGGGGTGAAGCAATGCCAGGAGGGGTAAAACTTTGAAGCAGGCCACAAAAAAGCACCTGAAAAGGTGCTTTTTTACGCGTTTTTAACATGCTGGCATCACTGTTGCAGTTCTTTCTCTGTGAAGAGATCGGCAAACAGTGCTGTGCTTAAGTAACGCTCACCCGAAGACGGTAGGATAACCACAATGTTCTTATTGGTAAAGGTTTCGTCTTCCAGCAGTTTGAGCGCTGCCGCAACCGCCGCACCGGAAGAGATACCCGCCAGAATGCCTTCCTCGTCCATCAGGCGACGCGCCGTAGAGATGGCTTCTTCATTGGTGATGGCGACCACTTTATCGATCAGCTTCAGATCGAGGTTGCCTGGAATAAAGCCAGCCCCGATACCCTGGATTTTGTGCGGACCTGGTTTGATCTCTTCGCCTGCCAGCGCCTGAGCGATAACCGGCGAGTCGGTTGGCTCAACGGCAACGGTAATCAGATCTTTTTTACCTTTCGTGCCTTTAATATAGCGAGACACCCCGGTCAGCGTACCGCCGGTGCCTACGCCGGAGATAAACACATCAACCTGACCGTCGGTATCTTCCCAGATTTCCGGACCGGTGGTTTTCTCATGAATTTCCGGGTTGGCCGGGTTGCTGAACTGCTGGAGCAGCAGATACTTTGCCGGATCGCTGGCGACGATTTCTTCGGCCTTCTGAATCGCGCCCTTCATGCCTTTCGCGCCTTCGGTCAGGACCAGGTTCGCACCCAGCGCTTTCAGCAGCTTACGACGCTCAATGCTCATGGTTTCAGGCATAGTCAGCGTCAGCTTATAGCCACGCGCCGCCGCAACATAGGCCAGAGCGATACCCGTATTGCCGCTGGTGGGTTCAACCAGCTCAACGCCAGGTTTCAGCACGCCACGCTTTTCAGCATCCCAAATCATATTCGCACCGATACGGCATTTAACGCTGAAGCTTGGGTTACGAGATTCGACCTTCGCCAGAATGCGTCCATTACCGATACGGTTCAGTCGAACCAGGGGCGTATGACCGATAGTCAGCGAGTTGTCTTCATAAATCTTACTCATGGCCTGTCCTTAACTGTATGAAATTGGGATACCGACCCAGCATACCTGTTGAACAGGTATGGGGAAGTAAGGAAATCGCATATCTATATGCTGCAAGGAAATAATGGGGATCAGTATGGAATAAGGGGCGGCATAAGCCACCCCTCTTTTACACATTTTTGCATTACTTCCATAACGCGTGCTTAGCGCGGTAGCAGTCCACCCACATCGCCGTCGCGCCGCATACGGCAACGGGCATGATGAACAAATTCAGGAAAGGGATCATGGTGAACAGGCTGGTCAGCGCGCCAAACTGCATATTGGCAACCTTCTGAGTGCGCAGGGCAGTGCGCATCTCTTTAAACGGCACTTTGTGGTTATCGAACGGATAATCACAGTACTGGATAGCGAGCATCCAGGCGCTGAACAGGAACCACAGCACGGGCGCGACCGTCTGGCCAATCCCGGGTACAAAATAAAGGATAAGCAGCACAATCGCCCGCGGCAGGTACCAGGCGAATTTCTGCCATTCACGCTTCATTATGCGGGGGAGATCTTTCACGAGCCCCAATACGCCCGTGTCAGGTGGCGTCGCACCGGTCAGGCGCGCTTCAAGCTGTTCGGCCAGCAGACCGTTGAACGGCGCGGCTATCCAGTTTGCTATCGTCGAAAAGAAATAGCCGAAAACCAGCAGCACGGAGATAACCGCAATCGGCCAGAGCAGGTAGTCTAGCCACTGTAACCAGTCCGGCACATAGCTCATCAGGGAAGGGATCCACCTTTCCAGTCTGGTGAACAGCCACCAGAAGGCCCCGCCCATCAGAATAATGTTGATCAGTAACGGCAAAATAACGAAGCGTCGAATGCCCGGCAGGGAGACCAGTTTCCAGCCCTGAGAAAAGTACCAGACCCCGCTGCGTGGGGCAGAAGAAGATGTTGAAACCATACCAGGCTGTACTCCTTTTTACACAACCAGTGGAATTGCCAGCCTATATTATCCAGTTACGGGCCAATGACCAGTTCGGAAATGTTCGAAAAACCAGCAAAAAGCACGATTTAGTTCATCTTTATGCTGTGAATGCTCTGCATACACTTGCACTTGACGTAAACGGCAAATACTCTTAGTGAGTAAATGTTTGCCGTGGTGGCAAGGTGTTAGAACAACAGAGAATATAATGATGCAGGATTTGCGTCTGATATTAATCATTGTTGGCGCGATCGCCATAATCGCTTTACTGGTACATGGTTTCTGGACCAGCCGTAAAGAGCGTTCCTCTATGTTTCGCGATCGTCCACTGAAGCGCATGAAGTCCAGTCGTGACGACGATGACGTTGAAGACGACATCGACGGTCTTGACGACGACGGCGTGGGTGAAGTTCGTGTTCATCGGGTCAATACTGCGCCCGGCGCAGCGCATGGAGAGCATGAAGCCCCCCGCGCTCCGCAGCACCAGTATCAACCACCGTATGCCTCTGCCCAGCCGCGCCAGCCAGCGCCGCCGCCAGTGGAAGAACCTGTTCGTCATCCGCCGCACCAG
>NZ_QFRV01000088.1:0-15195 GCF_004136805.1 Enterobacter cloacae complex sp. GF14B | reverse complement strand
GCCACCGCTTCGCCGCGACCGCCGCCGAACTTACGCCGGTGCGCCATCGCGCCGCCGACAAAATCGACAAAAATCCCGCCAAGCTTTGGCTCATCGCGCTTGCGCAGCTCCAGATGTTCCGGCGTCATCACCAGCGCCATCAGGTTGTCTTCATCATGTTCCAGCCCCCAGCGGGCCGCCAGAACAGATAAGGCGCCGTCCCCGGCGCCTGTTTCATCTACTAAGCAGATCTTCACGTAGCAATCAGCCTTTGATTCCGTAATGCTCCAGCATCGCATCCAGCTGAGGCTCGCGGCCACGGAAGCGTTTGAACAATTCCATAGGCTCTTCTGAACCGCCGCGGGTCAGGATGTTGTCGAGGAACGACTGACCGGTTTCGCGGTTGAAAATCCCCTCTTCTTCGAAGCGCGAGAAGGCATCCGCCGCCAGCACGTCGGCCCACAGGTAGCTGTAGTAGCCTGCGGCGTACCCGCCTGCGAAGATATGGCTGAACGCGTGCGGGAAGCGTCCCCAGGTCGGGCCTGGAATAACCGCGACCTGCTTTTTAATCTCAGCCAGGGTTTCGAGGATTTTCGCCCCCTGCTCCGGGCTGAACTCGGCGTGCAGGCGGAAGTCGAACAGGCCGAACTCCAGCTGACGCAGGATGAACATCGCCGCCTGGTAGTTTTTCGCCGCCAGCATTTTATCCAGCAGTTCTTTCGGCAGCGGTTCGCCCGTTTCGTAATGGCCGGAGATAAATGCCAGCGCGTCCGGCTCCCAGCACCAGTTTTCCATAAACTGGCTTGGCAGCTCGACCGCATCCCATGGCACACCGCTGATACCGGCGACGCCAGCGGTTTCGATGCGGGTCAGCATGTGGTGCAGGCCGTGACCGAACTCGTGGAACAGGGTGATCACTTCATCGTGGGTAAACAGCGCAGGTTTGCCGCTCACCGGGCGGTTGAAGTTACAGGTCAGGTAGGCGACCGGTTTTTGCAGGGAACCATCCGCTTTACGCATCTGGCCCACGCAGTCGTCCATCCACGCCCCGCCACGTTTGTTTTCACGCGCGTAAAGATCCAGATAGAAGCTGCCGCGCAGCTCGTTTTTCTCGTCATACAGCTCGAAGAAGCGCACGTCCGGATGCCAGACGTCGATGTCGGTACGCTCTTTCGCGGTAATGCCGTAGATGCGTTTCACCACCTCGAACAGGCCGTTAACGGCTTTGTTTTCCGGGAAGTACGGACGCAGCTGTTCGTCGCTGATGCTGTAGAGGTGCTGTTTCTGTTTTTCGCTGTAGTACGCGATATCCCACGGCTGAAGCTCGTCCACGCCGAACTCCGCTTTCGCAAAGGCGCGCAGCTGAGCCAGTTCTTTTTCACCCTGAGGACGGGCGCGTTTCGCCAGATCGGTCAGGAAGTCGAGCACCTGCTGTGGGTTCTCAGCCATTTTGGTGGCGAGGGATTTATCCGCGTAGCTGTCGAAGCCCAGCAGCTGTGCCAGCTCGTGGCGCAGAGCGAGGATCTCCGCCATCACCGGGCTGTTGTCCCACTTACCGGCATTCGGCCCCTGATCGGAGGCGCGGGTGCTGTAGGCGCGGTACATCTCTTCGCGCAGGGCCTGGTTGTCGCAGTAGGTCATCACCGGCAGATAGCTTGGGATATCCAGCGTTAACAGGAAGCCTTCCTGCTCTTTCGCTTCGGCCTGGGCTTTTGCCGCCGCCAGCGCGCTTTCCGGCATACCCGCCAGTTCAGATTCATCGGTAATCAGCTTCGTCCAGCCCATGGTGGCGTCGAGGACGTTGTTGCTGTACTGGTTGCCCAACTCGGACAGGCGCGCGGCGATTTCGCCGTAGCGAACCTGTTTTTCTTTTGGCAGGCCAATCCCGGACAGTTCGAAATCACGCAGGGCGTTATCGACCGATTTTTTCTGCGCCGTGTTCAGTTCGGCATAGTGGTCGCCGTCGCGCAGGTCGCGGTAGGCTTTGTAGAGCCCCTCATGCTGACCGACCCAGGTGCTGTACTCAGAGAGCAGCGGCAGGGTCTGTTCGTAGGCCTCACGCAGCTCCGGGCTGTTTTTCACCGAGTTCAGGTGACTCACCGGGGAGAAGATACGCCCCAGCACGTCGTCCACTTCGGCCAGCGGCTGACACAGATTTTCCCAGGTGTACGGCGCGCCCTGCGCGACCACGTTTTCTACCGCCGCACGGCAGTTGTTCAGCGACTGGGTAACGGCCGGAACCACATGCTCAGGGAGGATTTTAGAAAACGGTGGCAACGAAAAAGGCGTCAGTAATGGATTGGTCATAAACGCTGTCCTGTTGAAATAGGTGAATGAAGCGCGCATCCGGCGCTGTGCATATTGTTCAGTAATGGGGTTAAGTGTAGAGGATTTCAATGCCGAAGGTTGTCGAAAAACGCCCGGTGGCGCTGCGCTTACCGGGCCTGCGGGTAATCTGTGCCGTTCTGCTGTAAACTGTGGCAAATCGTCAATTCAGCGGAATATCATTACCCATGCTCAGTTATCGCCACAGCTTCCACGCAGGCAACCACGCCGACGTCCTCAAACACACCGTTCAGAGCCTGATCATCGAATCGCTTAAAGAAAAGGATAAACCGTTCCTTTATCTGGACACCCACGCGGGCGCGGGCCGTTATCAGCTGAGCGGCGAGCATGCCGAGCGTACCGGTGAATATCTGGAAGGGATTGCGCGTATCTGGCAGCAGGACGATCTGCCTGCCGAGCTGGAGCCGTACATTGGCGTGGTGAATCACTTCAACCGCAACGGCCAGCTGCGTTACTACCCGGGTTCACCGCTGATTGCCCGCCAGCTGCTGCGCGAGCAGGACAGCCTTCAGCTGACAGAGCTGCACCCGAGCGACTTCCCGCTGCTGCGTTCTGAGTTTCAGAAAGATAACCGCGCCCGCGTGGACAAAGCCGATGGTTACCAGCAGCTGAAAGCCAAACTGCCGCCGGTTTCCCGTCGCGGCCTGGTGCTGATCGACCCGCCGTACGAAATCAAAACCGACTATCAGGCGGTGGTGACGGGTATTCACGAAGGCTACAAACGCTTCGCCACCGGGACATACGCCCTGTGGTATCCGGTGGTGCTGCGCGCGCAAATTAAACGCATGATCAAAGACCTCGAAGCGACGGGCATTCGCAAAATCCTGCAAATTGAGCTGGCGGTGCGCCCTGACAGCGACCAGCGCGGCATGACCGCGTCCGGCATGATCGTCATTAACCCGCCGTGGAAGCTCGAAGCACAGATGAACAACGTGCTGCCGTGGCTGCACAAAACGCTGGTGCCAGCCGGTACGGGTCACGCCACCGTGAGCTGGATCGTGCCGGAGTAATCGCAGCCATCGGTGGAAACTATTGATTTCAGGTATACAATCGCGGCAATTCACGATTAAGGACAACGCTATGACTAAGCATTATGACTACATCGCAATCGGCGGCGGCAGCGGCGGCATCGCCTCCATCAACCGTGCAGCCATGTACGGCCAGAAGTGTGCGCTGATTGAAGCCAAAGAACTCGGCGGCACCTGCGTGAACGTGGGTTGTGTACCGAAGAAAGTGATGTGGCATGCCGCGCAAATCCGTGAAGCTATCCATATGTATGGCCCGGACTACGGCTTTGACACCACCATCAACCACTTCGACTGGGATAAACTGATCGCCAGCCGTACCGCCTACATCGACCGAATTCACACCTCGTACGATAACGTGCTGGGCAAGAATAACGTCGACGTGATCCGCGGCTTTGCCCGTTTCGTGGATGCGAAGACGATCGAAGTGAACGGCGAGACGATCACCGCCGATCGTATCCTGATCGCCACCGGCGGCCGTCCGAGCCACCCGCACATTCCGGGCGCGGAATACGGTATCGACTCCGACGGGTTCTTCGAGCTGCCTGCTCTGCCAGAACGCGTTGCCATTGTGGGCGCAGGTTACATTGCGGTTGAACTGGCCGGCGTGATTAACGGCCTGGGGGCGGAAGCGCACCTGTTCGTGCGTAAACACGCGCCGCTGCGCAGCTTTGACCCGCTGATCGTCGACACGCTGGTCGAGGTGATGAACGCCGAAGGCCCAACCCTGCACACCAACGCCGTGCCAAAAGCGGTGGTGAAAAATGCGGACGGTAGCCTGACGCTGGAGCTGGAAGATGGCCGCAGCCAGACCGTTGACTGCCTGATCTGGGCGATTGGCCGTGAACCGGCCACCGACAACTTCAACCTGGCCGCAACCGGGGTGAAAACCAATGAAAAAGGCTACATTGTCGTTGATAAATTCCAGAACACCAGCGTACCGGGCATTTATGCCGTCGGTGATAACACCGGCGCCGTAGAGCTGACGCCGGTTGCCGTGGCGGCGGGGCGTCGTCTTTCCGAGCGTCTGTTTAACAACAAGCCGGACGAACATCTGGATTACAGCAACATTCCGACCGTGGTCTTCAGCCACCCGCCAATCGGTACCGTCGGCTTAACCGAGCCGCAGGCGCGTGAGCAGTACGGCGATGATCAGGTGAAAGTGTATAAATCGGCGTTTACCGCGATGTATACCGCGGTCACCTCGCACCGTCAGCCGTGCCGCATGAAGCTGGTCTGCGTGGGCCCGGAAGAGAAGATCGTCGGCATCCACGGCATTGGCTTCGGCATGGACGAGATTCTGCAAGGCTTCGCGGTGGCGCTGAAGATGGGCGCAACGAAGAAAGACTTCGATAACACCGTGGCAATCCACCCGACTGCGGCGGAAGAATTTGTGACCATGCGCTGATCGGTCTGATCCGCAACAAAACCGGCCAACTGGCCGGTTTTTTTATGCCCTGGGCAGGTAAACCCAACGGGTGTACAAACGGTAACAAAATAACCCGCTACCCGCGGTGGAATTAACTAATCTTAGAAAGCGCTACGCGTTCGCCTGTTACTACGGAAAAAGATTAGAAATATGAAAATGCACGTAAAGATCACCGCAAAACTGATGGCCAAAATGCACCTTGTTCTCGCGCTGGTATGGGCGATACTGACTATTCCTACCCTGTTGTGGTGGAAAAACAGCATTCTGTGGGTGTCGTTAATGAGCATTTACGCTATCGTGATTTCCCATCTGGCTGCGTACAGCGCCGCCCATGCAGAAAAAGCGGCCAGCAAGGCGATGGATAAAAGCGAAGGCGCCAGCCAGAAAGCCAATCAAACCGCCAACAGCCTTCAAGGCAATGCGCGTCAGGCACATTAATCCCTGCGTATATGCAGAATACCGAATGCTCTGAATTTTATTCCTGCTCTGTTTCCAAAGATTCTGATTTAATGATTTCATAATCAAAGGGATATCTGATTTTCAGCGTGTTTAAATCCATTTTGAAAGCGTGATCTACCGCACACTTCGCACCGCATTAACCGAAGCGAATGTCTACGCTTAAAAGATAGCCGGGAAAAACCCGTATTTGTTACGACAAAAACCGGAGGTCCTGAACACCATGTTCAACCAGAAACTACAGACTGCCGAGGATATCGAGTTCGACATTGCAGAAGAGCTGCGCTATGAAACCGATCCCTGTGAGTTAAAACTGGATGAGATGATCGAGGCAGAGCCGGAACCGGAAATGATTGAAGGGCTGCCGGCGTCCGATGCCCTTACGCCCGCTGACCGCTACCTTGAACTGTTTGAACACGTCCAGTCGTCGCGGCTGTTTGCGGACAGCAAAACCTTTCCCGACTGCGCGCCGAAGATGGATCCGCTGGATATTTTGATCCGCTATCGCAAGGTGCGTCGCCACCGTGATTTTGACCTGGCGCGCTTTGTGGAGAATCACTTCTGGCTACCGGAGGACTACAGCAAAGAGTACGTCTCTGATCCCGGCCTGTCCCTGAAAGAACATATCGATAATCTGTGGCCGGTGCTGACGCGCGAGCCGCAGGATCACATCCCGTGGTCGTCGCTGCTGGCGCTGCCGCAGGCCTATATTGTGCCCGGCGGGCGATTCAGCGAGACCTACTACTGGGACTCTTACTTCTCCATGCTGGGGCTGGCAGAAAGCGGTCGTAACGATCTGCTGAAATGTATGGCCGATAACTTCGCCTGGCTGATTGAGCGCTACGGTCATATCCCGAACGGCAACCGCACCTACTATCTCAGCCGCTCCCAGCCGCCCGTTTTTGCCCTGATGGTGGAGCTGTTTGAAGAGGACGGCGTGCGCGGGGCGAAGCGCTATCTTGAGCACCTCAAGATGGAGTACGCCTTCTGGATGGACGGGGCGGAATCGCTGCTGCTCAATCAGGCCTATCGCAGTGCGGTTCGTATGCCGGATGGCTCATTGCTCAACCGTTACTGGGACGATCGCGATACGCCGCGGGATGAATCGTGGATCGAGGACGTTGAAACTGCCCGTCATTCTGGTCGTCCGCCGAACGAGGTGTACCGTGACCTGCGTGCCGGGGCAGCCTCAGGATGGGATTACTCATCCCGCTGGCTGCGCGATCCTGCGCGGCTGGCCAGCATCCGCACAACACAATTTATCCCCATCGATTTGAACGCATTCCTGTTCAAACTGGAGAGCGCTATCGCCAATATCTCCGCGTCGAAAGGGGATAAAGAGACGGCTGATCTGTTCCGCCAGAAAGCCAGCGACCGGCGCGCGGCGGTAAACCGCTATCTGTGGGACGAAGAGAACGGCTGTTATCGTGATTACGACTGGCGGCGTGAAGCCCTGGCGCTGTTCTCTGCGGCCAGCATTGTGCCGCTGTATGTGGGCATGGCGACGCATGAGCAGGCTGAACGGCTGTCCGATGCCGTTAAAGCCCGTCTGCTCACGCCGGGCGGTATTCTCGCCACCGAATATGAAACCGGGGAGCAGTGGGATAAGCCGAACGGCTGGGCGCCGCTCCAGTGGATGGCGATCCAGGGGTTCAAGCAGTACGGCAACGACTCGCTGGGAGATGAGATCGCCTGGAGCTGGCTGCACACGGTGAACCATTACTACAAAACCCATCATAAGCTGATTGAGAAGTACCACATCGCCAGCAGCACGCCACGCGAAGGTGGCGGGGGGGAGTATCCGTTGCAGGATGGCTTCGGCTGGACGAATGGCGTGGTGCGGCGGTTGATTGGGTTATATGGTGAACCTTGAGCCTTGCCCCTCACCCTGACCCTCTCCCCTGAGGGGAGAGGGAAAAGTTAACGAATCACCTCATAAATGGCAGTCTGGATGGACTGCCATTTTTTTGTGCTGGCATCGGGCTGCGTCTTCGCGCGGCGCGTTGCCATATCGGCGTCGTGCTGCTGGCGTTTCACCACCGCAGGGACGGTACAGAATGCTTTCAGGTACTGCTTACGCATAGGCGTCAGCGATTCCCCGTTCGCCATCGCATGGCTAAGCGTATTAATAAAGCGTCGGCAGGGCTTTTGCTCTGTCATTTGCAGGCGGTAGCGCAACATTACTTCCAGCACATCGTCGTAGCCTGCCGACAACGCCTCCTCCGTCCATGACATTTTCCAGTCCATCCCGCCCTGCAAAAACAGGAGCGCCACCCGGGTATCGTTGCGGCTAATCGCTGAACGGAAGTTGTTTTCATCCCAGGTGACACCCATCCGCGTCAGCGTTTCTCGCGAGGAAGGCGTTTCGCGCATCTCCTGCACCGGTGCGGGAGATGCCGTACTGGCCACAGCCGGCTGCGGTTTACTGCTGTTCACCAGCCAGAATCCCCCCACGACAATCGCGATAACCATCACGCCAACCGCTCCCCACAGCACGCCGGAAATCAGCTGTTCGCGCTGCTCTGGCGTACGCGTGGCACGCTGAGTCGGTTTTTCTATACTGTCGCGCACTTCAAAAAGATCGCCGCCTGTGGTGCGGTCCATTTTTTGCGCCTTTTCCCAGAACGCGTGCAGCTCGCTTTCGTCCACCGCCATCAGCGCCGCCGGGTTAACGCGTGTCCGCCCTTCCTCAAACGCGCGCTGAACGGAGCGGGTGATCTGCGTGTAATAGCAGTCGAGCAGCTGGATTTGCGCTCCGCTTAACGGCTGCTGCACGGTGATGCTGTTGCGGATTTGTCGAATATCTTCGAGGAAGGTTTGCAGGGTTTTGCGGGGCTCTACCAGCAGCGTCAGCATGTCCGGGGCGTTAAACAGCGGCGCGTAGTAGCGGCTAAATTCTTTTTTATCCACCAGCAGTTGGGCCAGTTCGCTGAACAACATGCCGCTCAGAACATCATTAATCTCACCGTTTTTCAGCCAGCGACGCACGCGTTCAGCGTTAAACAAGGTCTTAAGATGATTATTCAGCCGCACCGGATCGGGCCACGCCTGCTGTATCAGCCCTTTAATCATCAGCTCAATGGCACGCACCTGTTTCTGCGCCTGAAGCTGGCTCTCCTTCTCTGGCATCCTCCCGGTTTCGTAGGTCAGGAGGGGCTGTTGCAGACGCAGATATTCAAGGGAGGTGACGAAGCGCATCGCCGCAATCAGCTGGTTTTCGCTGACATCCTGCCCGCTTTCATACTGGGGAACGCGCTGCTGAAGCAAGCGTAATTGCAGCGTAAAGGCTGTCATTTCCGCATCATTCAGGTTCAGCTTCCTGGCTACAGCGCCCCACCCGCCCAGCCCCAGGCGGGCGCTATCCAGTTGCTCCAAAAACCAGCGTGGATCTTTTCCTTCAGAAACATGTACATTCAACAGAAGTAAAATTTCAACAGACGCCTGACGGATCGCCGCCAGACAGTGTTCAAACTGTTCGCGGGTATGATGAGATGAGCTAATCATCATTGTTTTCCTTGAGAGACAATGAGTACCGCTAAAGCGGCATTAAAAGTCGTTTTTCTTTTTATTTATATGAGGTTAAACATACCTGACTTTCTGTTGAAATAAAGTGACAACCTTATAATCATTTGCAATGTCTCCGGAGGATCGTCATGCCCGCCTTAACCACCGCGCGTCTCACCTGCTCGCCGCTGCAAGAGCAAGACTGGCCCTTTTTTCTGTCGCTACAGCAAAATCCTGAGGTAATGCGTTATGTCGCCCCTGCGCGTAGCGAGGCGGACATTCGGGAAGCCTTTGAGTCTCGTCTGTTGCCGTGGACGCCGGGCAGTTCGCACTGGCTCTGCCTTATGGTGCGTGAGACGGCCAGCCATACGCCGCTGGGCGTAACCGGATATGTGCACCGGGAAGCAGATTGTGCAGAAGTCGGTTTTCTCTTTGCGCCTTCTGCGCAGGGGAAAGGTTACGGCTTTGAATCTCTGCGGGCTGTGTGTAATTTTGCGCTGACTCAGGGCAATATCCGTCGGCTCACCGCGACCGTGACGGCGGGAAATATCGCCTCCAGGCGACTGCTGGAAAAAACAGGTTTTCAGCTGGAAGGTGAGTTGCGCGAGAGTTATTTCCTTTCAGGGCAATGGCATAACGACTGGCTATTCGGTTTACTGAAAAAGGAATTCCCGTTCAGTTAAACCTGATCAACAGCCATTTGGCGGATATTTCCCCGGCGGCGTTTCCTCTATAGTCGCGTCATTAAGAGGAAACGCTTATGACGGGTTATGCAATGCAGATATCTTCTGCTGCAATCGCATTAATTAAAAAACAACAGGGTCTTTCCCTGGAGAAATACCGTGACGAAAAGGGAATATGGGTTATAGGTTATGGTCACGTAATTCGCCAGTGGGAAAAATTTAACGGTCTCATCACGCCGACTGAGGCGGAGAATTTGCTTTGTAATGATATTCAATTATGTGAGGCGCTGCTGCGGGAAATGAACAAACGCCCATTAACCCAACAGCAGCATGACGCACTGATATTAACCCTCTTCAGTTTTGGGGAAGAGTCCCCTCTGCCAGAGAAGATCCTTCAGGCCGTCGCCCGGGTGTAGTACATCGCAGCTTGCGTCCGGTTTTTGACATCAAGACGCCGGAAAAGCGTCTCAAGATGGGCTTTTACCGTTGCCGCACTGATATTGAGATTACGTCCAATCTCTTTATTGGACTCTCCGGCCGCCAGTAACTTCAATACCTCACGCTGGCGCTCGCTTAACACTGCCAGTTCATCCTGAGAGGTGTGCTGCTTCAGCCACTCGCCGGGAAAACAGACCATTCCTCGCGATACAGAATCCAGCACTGCGGAAAAGCGTTCGGGATTCGCATTGCGAGGAATTATCGCCACCACGTTGCGCTGAAACATTTGCTCAACCCAACGCCGCTCTTTTTTCGTTAACACCAACACCACGCGCGACGTTGGAAAGCGATCCATAATCTCTTCCAGTAAAGCCACACCATTATCACGAATTAAATACCCATCTATCATGACGATAGCGGAGGGTGACGCGGATAATTGCGCCCATAATTCATCAGTCTGACGAGTTCCTGTCATATCTATTTTCGGAATTAACTTCTGCAAACTATACATCGCTCCATGAATAAATAATGACTGCCTGTCAAACATGATTACTCGCATCGTTTTACTCCTCTGAGAATAGCGAAGGGGGATTCTACAGAGGCATTTTTTAAGAAAAAACTCAATGAATGGAGAGGTTACAAATCACCCAGCTCTCTTTATATCTTCCAGCATTTAGACATACCTGTTTTAAGGATTTCCTTAAGAGGGTTCCTTCCCCTTAAGACTGAACATTACAGAAACATACCGCCTGAAACTTCAATACGTTGCGCATTCATCCAGCCCAGTTTGTCACTGAGCAACGCCGCAATGGCGTCACCAATATCATCGGGCAGGCCCACGCGTCCCAGCGCTGTCTGCGAGGCCAGCAGCTGGTTAAGCTCCGCATTATCCCGCACTCGCCCGCCCCCAAAGTCGGTTTCAATCGCGCCGGGCGCGATGATATTGACGGAAATTCCGCGCGCGCCAAGCTCTTTTGCCTGATAGCGGGTCAGCACCTCCATCGCCCCTTTCATTGCCGCGTAGGTTCCTGAACCGGGCTGAGTAAAACGGGCCAGTCCGCTGGAGACGTTCAGGATCCGCCCTCCGTCTTTTATGAGCGGCAGCAGCTGTTGCGTGAGGAAAAACGGTCCTTTGAAGTGAATGTTCATCGCATCATCAAACTGCGCCTCGGTCGTCTCGGTATAGGGTGCATATAACCCTGTACCTGCGTTGTTCACTAAATAGTCAAAGGTGTCACGTTGCCAGACGTGTTTAAGGGTATCCTTCACCTTTTGAGCAAAGCGCGAAAAGCTTGCCGTATCGCCGACGTTAAGCTGCAATGCTGCCGCTTTTCCGCCTTTTCCCTCGATTTCGCGCACAACTTCCTGCGCCTCCTGCTGGCTGTTGTTCCAGGTGAGGATAATGCCTGTCCCTTCCGCGGCCAGCTTCAAAACGGCATTTTTACCCAGGCCGCGGCTACCGCCCGTCACTAAAGCAATACGTTCACTCATAATTCACCTCGTTTCGGCTGTGATGAAGATTGAGAAAGAGCTTATTAGATGGTAGAAAATCAATAAATAGTGCCGTGAGCGCTTCACTGTTTCATTCTTAACAACAATGACCAACATCTATGGATAAAATACACGCAATGCAGCTTTTCCTTCGGGTCGCGGAACTGGAGAGTTTTTCCCGCGCGGCGGAGACGTTAAGCCTGCCGAAGGGGAGCGTATCGCGACAGATCCAGGCACTGGAAAACGCGCTGGGCACGCAGCTGCTGCACCGCACTACCCGCCGCGTCAGCCTGACGCAGGACGGCATGGTTTATTACGAGCGCGCCAAAGATCTGCTGATGAATCTGGACGAACTGGACGGCATGTTTCTGCACGACCCTTCAACCATCAGTGGTCGGCTACGTGTGGATATGCCCGTTGCCATTGCGCGAAATGTCGTCATTCCGAAACTGCCTGCATTTTTACAACAGTTTCCCGGCATTGAACTGGAGCTGAGTAGCAGCGATCGTCTGGTCGATGTCATCCGCGAAGGATTTGACTGCGTGGTTCGCGTGGGAAACTTAAAGGACTCCGGGCTTATCGCCCGGCCGCTTGGGAAACTCTCGGTGATTAATTGCGCCAGCCCGGATTATCTGACGCGATTCGGCTACCCTGAGACGCTGGACGATTTGGCTTCGCATGCCCTCATTCACTACTCCGCCACGCTGGGCACCCGTCCGCAGGGTTTTGAGTATTACAACGGCAGCGCGACCCAGTGGGTAAAAACGGGGGGCGTATTGACGGTTAATAGCACGGAAACCTACCAGGCCGCCTGTATCGCCGGGCTTGGCATTATTCAGGTCCCGCGCGTCGGGGTGCGTGATGCCCTGCGCACGAAAAAACTCGTTGAGATCCTGCCGCAATATCGGGCTGAACCAATGCCCGTCTCCCTCATTTATCCCCACCGCCGTAACCTCTCCCGTCGGGTGCATGTGTTTATGGAGTGGCTTACCGAACTCACAAAAGGTTACGTGGACTAGTCGCAAGCTATAATTCAGTAACATCCAGCTCAACGAAAAGGAAAATGCGCGTGACGCCGGAAAATAACCCGCAACGACCTACTCAACATTTAGATTATGAACCCATCAAAAAGATGGATAACGAGCCTGAAGCGCCGAAAGAGCCTGGAACGGCCAGCAAAGCGCTGGGTACCGTGACCGGCATAGCCGAAAAAATTCAGCAGATACCCGCGATTGCTCACCTGATACGCGCCGCTGAGCGCTTTAACGACCGCATGGGAAATCAGTTTGGCGCGGCGATTACCTATTTCTCGTTCCTGTCGATGATCCCCATCCTGATGGTGTCATTTGCCGCCGCCGGTTTTGTGCTGGCGTCTCACCCGACGCTGTTGCAGGACATCTTCAATAAGATCCTGACCAACGTCAGCGACCAGACGCTCGCCACAACGCTCAAAAGCACCATCAACACCGCCGTGCAGCAGCGTACCACTGTGGGTATCGTCGGGTTGCTGATTGCGCTCTATTCCGGGGTGAACTGGATGGGCAACCTGCGTGAGGCTATTCGCGCCCAGTCGCGTGACGTCTGGGAGCGTAGGCCGCAGGATCAGGAGAAGATATGGGTGAAGTATCTGCGCGACTTTATTTCGCTGATTGGGCTGCTGGTGGCGCTGGTCATCACGCTCTCTATCACCTCGGTCGCCGGTTCCGCGCAGCAGATGATTATCTCCGCGCTGTACCTGGATTACATTGAATGGCTGAAACCGGCCTGGCGCGGTATAGGGCTTGCCATCTCCATCTTTGCTAACTACCTGCTGTTCTTCTGGATCTTCTGGCGTTTGCCCCGCCATCGGCCGCGCAAGAAGGCACTGATCCGTGGGACGTTGATTGCCGCCATTGGCTTTGAAGTGATCAAAATTGTGATGACCTATACGCTGCCGTCGCTGGTGAAGTCGCCCTCCGGCGCGGCCTTTGGTTCGGTGCTGGGGCTGATGGCTTTCTTCTATTTCTTCGCTCGCCTGACGCTGTTCTGCGCCGCGTGGATCGCCACGGCTGAGTATAAAGATGACCCGCGCATGCCGGGTAAAACCCACCGCTGATGTCCTGTCGGGCTGATATTTCAGCCCGATCCGCCATTTCAGCATATAAATCCAGTCCGTAACTTTTATTTAACGCAAAACCAGTTTTAATGACTGATATTTAAAAAGTGTGAAGCATTTCATAGAAGTGTTTTCGCTGGTCTGAAAATTATCCGCTTTTTGTTGCTTTTATGACCACACCACGCCTTTGTTACAGATTGAAATGTCGCTTTTGCTATGCCTAATATGGCCCTTCGTTCGTCCAAAAATAAGAAAATATTATGCAAGCAACAGCCACCACACTTAACGAAGGGGCGGAACACGTTCCGGTCAACTCGCGCAATAAAGTCGTCGTCGCATCGCTGATTGGCACCGCCATTGAGTTCTTCGACTTTTATATTTACGCCACCGCTGCGGTCATTGTCTTTCCGCATATTTTCTTCCCTCAGGGCGACCCGACGGCAGCCACGCTACAGTCTTTAGCCACCTTTGCTATCGCCTTCGTTGCGCGTCCGATTGGTTCAGCGGTCTTTGGGCATTTTGGCGATCGCGTTGGCCGTAAAGTGACGCTGGTTGCCTCGCTGCTGACGATGGGGATCTCCACCGTCGCCATCGGCCTGCTGCCGACCTATGAAACTATCGGCATTCTGGCGCCTGTGCTGCTGGCGCTAGCGCGCTTTGGTCAGGGTCTGGGGCTGGGCGGGGAATGGGGCGGCGCGGCACTGCTGGCGACCGAAAACGCTCCGGCGCGCAAGCGTGCCCTGTATGGCTCTTTCCCGCAGCTGGGCGCACCGATTGGTTTCTTCTTTGCTAACGGCACCTTCCTGCTCCTCTCCTGGCTGCTGACCGATGAACAGTTCATGAGCTGGGGCTGGCGAATTCCGTTCGTCTTCTCTGCTGTGCTGGTGCTGATTGGCCTGTACGTGCGCGTGTCGCTGCACGAGACGCCGGTCTTTGCTAAAGTCGCCGCGGCGAAAAAGCAGGTTAAAGTTCCGCTGGGGACGCTGCTGACCAAACACCTCCGCGTGACCGTGCTGGGCACGTTCATCATGCTGGCGACCTACACGCTGTTCTACATCATGACCGTTTACTCCATGACCTTCAGTACTGCCGCCGCGCCGGTCGGCCTGGGCCTGCCACGTAACGAAGTGTTGTGGATGCTGATGATGGCGGTCATCGGATTTGGTGTGATGGTGCCTATCGCGGGCCTGCTGGCGGATAAATTTGGCCGTCGTTCAAGCATGATCGTCATCACCTCCCTGATTATTCTGTTCGCGCTGTTTGTCTTCCCGCCGCTGCTGGGTTCAGGTAGCCCTGCGCTGGTGATGGCGTATCTGCTGATTGGCCTGAGCCTGATGGGGCTGACCTTTGGCCCAATGGGCGCGCTGCTGCCGGAGCTGTTCCCGACTGAAGTGCGTTACACCGGCGCGTCGTTCTCCTATAACGTTTCGTCGATTCTGGGCGCCTCGGTAGCCCCGTATATCGCCACCTGGCTTCAGGCGAACTATGGCCTGTTCTATGTGGGTGTCTATCTGGCAGCAATGGCAGCGCTGACGCTGATTGCGTTGCTGCTGACGCATGAGACGAAGCATCAGGCGCTGTAAGTGAATGCCGGGGCGAGGCGCGGGGATGCGCCGAGAGGGCGGGTCGCCAGGGTGGTGGCGACTGAGCCACCCTGGCACGTTCACCGGTCATGTCGTGACAGAGTAGCAAGGAACATAAAGTGAACGGAATGACCACCAGAGCCGTATGTTCCCCCTCACCCCAGCC